>JACCZL010000273.1 GCA_013695975.1 Chloroflexota bacterium | reverse complement strand
GGCCGACATGGGTCACCGGCGACGGCCGGAGCCCGGCTGGTGCCGCGACCGTGGAATCGGTCCGAGTCACGCCCGAGGCAGCCGCGATCTGGCTGGCTAGTCCTGACGAGGACGCTGGCGCGGCGAGAGACGAAAAGTCCTTGTTCCACTGCTCGGCCACCGACCTCGGCGCCGAGAGGCTGGTCTGCATCGGGGCCCGGGTCACGACAACCGTGGGGACATCCTGCAGTAGCTCGCTGATGGGGCCGAGCTCACGCCGCGCATCCGGCAGCGGCCGAATCGTCGGCCCGACCACCAGCGCGGTGCTCTCGGCGACCAGGGCGAGCGTCGGCTGGTCGACGTCCGTGGTCGTTGCGAGGACCGGCGCGTCGGTGATCTCGGCGACCGGCGCGACCATTGGTCGGACGGCATCCGCCACCGGCGCGAGCCCAGGCTGCGCCACGTCGACGGTCGGCGCTTGTGCCAACTCGCCCACTTCCGCGGCCGCGGGGAGCGCCACCTGGACGGCCTCCGTGAGCAACGAGACCACCGGCTGTGTAACTTCGGTGACCGGCGCGAGGATCGGCTGAGCAGCGTTCGCGGCTGGCGCGAGGATCGTTTGGAGCGGGCCGGTGACTGGGCTGAGCACCGGCTCGGCGGCATCGACGATCGGGTCGAGGATGGGATCTACCACATCCACGATCGGCTCGATCACGGGCTGGATGGTATCCGCGACCGGCTCGACGACCGATGTGACTACATCTGCGACCGGTCCGATGACCGGCTCGACGACCGGCTGAACGGCGTCGATGACCGGGACGAGCATCGGCTCGACGGCATCCGTGAGCGGCTCGAGCGTTGGACGGACCTGGTCCGTCACGGGCTTGATCACCGGCTGGATGACCTCGAGCGCCGGCGCTGGGACGGGCTCGATCGCATCGACGGCCGGCGTCAGGATCGGTCGAGCGGCCTCCGCGATCGGCCCGGCGACCTGCGCGAGCCTCTCGGCAACCGGCTCCCCGGCGTCGGTCACCGTCGCGAGGACCGGCTCCGCCGCATCGGCGACCGGAGCAGCCTCGGCCACGACGGCCTTGGCAATCTCGGCGACGGTGTCCGTGGGCGCCACGTCGCGCGCCGTCTTGGCGACGTCCGCGACCGGCCGGGCCACCGTCGAGACGACCGGCGCGGCCACGTCCGAGGCCTTCCTGGCGAGCGGCGGGACGGTCTGGGTCGTCAGCTTGGACGCCTGCTGATTGACGGTGGCGATCGTCGGCGCGGCCGCGTCCGCCGCCTTCTTGAGCGTGGCGGGTGCCGTCTGATTGGTCAGCCTGGCGGCCTGGTCGGCGACGGCGGGAGACACCTGCGCGACCGCGTCGACAGACCGGGCAACGGCCTTGTCGACGGTGACCGGTGGCGTCACGTCCGCGACCTTCTCGACCATCGGGGAGACTACGGGAGCGACCACGTCGACGGCCTTTTCGGTGACCGGTGAGGTCACCTGGTTGGTCGTCTTGGCGGCCGCGTTCGCCGCGTTATTGGCGACCGCTGGGATCGTCTCCGTCGTCGCGGCGATGGCCTTCTCGGCGTTCGACGGGACCGCGGAAACGGCCGTCTCGGTCGCCTTCTGCGCGCTCGCGGCGATCGTCTGAGCAACCGTCTCGACAGGCTTCTGGACCGTCGTGTCAGCCGCCTTCATGACGACCGGCGCGGGCAGCTCGGCGGGTGAGTTCAACGACTTCGGAGACGCGACCTGACCGGTCGCTTCGGTCGCCTTCGGGGCGATCGTCGAGGCGGCCTGGCGTGGCGCCTGCGACGGTGCATCGGTCTTCGCCGGAGCCGGCTTCGGATCCGCGTTGGCGGGCGTGGAAGGCCGGCTCCCGTCGGACGTATTCGCGGCCTTGTTCTGCGTCGCCTGGGCGGGCTTGCTGTCGGTCTTCGCGTCGACCTGCGCCGCGGCCGGCCTGGTCTCGGCCTTGACCTCGACTTTGACTGGGGCAGGCTTGCTTTCGACTTTGGCCGGGGCCGATCTGGTCTCGACTTTGGCCGGAGCAGGCTTGCTCTCGGACTTGGCCGGAGCAGGCTTGGTCTCGACCTTGGCCGGGGCGGGCTTGCTCTCGGACTTGGCCGGGGCTGACTTCGGCTTGCTGGTTTCGGGCTTCCCACCGGCCACGGTGGCCGACGAGACGACCGGACCGACACCGAGCTCGACGGCCCCCGCGCCACTATTGAACGCGAGGAACGCCGCGAGGGCGATGGAGGTTGAGAGGACGCCGCTCCGACGCGCTGCCGGGGCGAGTGCCTCGAGGAGATCACGACGCTTCCCGTCGGCTTCGTGGCAGAGGAGACCCAGCCGCGTGTGCAGATGGCGGCAACAAGCCACCCACATCCCGCTCCTGGCCGTTGGTCTCGAGCTCTGAACACGCACGGTTGGTCACCGTCTCCGATAGTCTGCGATCGTTCTTCCGAGTTCGGTGTCTGAGCCGCTCGGCCTCGTCGCTCGCGCCGGTGGGGCAACAATCCGCCGACGCGCCGACGGGGACCAGATCGGCTGGACCCCGATGTATCCAGTATCGCGTCGATCCTTCCCCACCGCCATCGGCCAGGTGGTCGGCCGGGCATCGGTCAGGTGACCGATATTTGCCCCTGCGGACGGAAGCTCGTCTCGACTCTGCGAACGTTCGGGGCCTCGTGCCGGAGCAGGCGGGACCGCCACTTCGGCCCACGCCCCTTCCTCAGACCCATGCGCCAGCGGGTCGGTGCGATGCCCAGCTTCGAGCGAAAGCGACCACCCTGGACGGCTGTTCGAGCGTCGCGTTCGCCGAATCGCTTGGGGCAGTCGGCGGGTGCTCCCTGGGCCTCTGGTGCGATGACCGGTCGCCGCATAGGCGAATGGTTATAAACCGCGTTCACCCGAGGACGACGCACTTGACTCATTGCAGTCGCTATTCGCGTGTAGCTGGGGATCAACAAGCAGCATGACCTACTGAGATACTACGCTGACGCGAGGAGTATCGGAAACGATCGAAAGCGATCATCGATGGCGATGGGCCCGGGTCATGTCCTGGAGAGTATTTCTGGACGAGACTCTTGCCGGATTGCACGAGCGCATCCTTCGCCAATTGATTCACACCAGGCGATCATCCAGCGTGAGGTCAACAACGAAATCGAATCTACAGGTATCACGATTTAAATTAGATCATGACTCGGGACGAGACTCAAATTCGGAGCATGGCCGCGATTGTGAGCGTACGGCCAGTTGACACCCGGCGTGATGCAGCCGTGGTGGCAACGTCACCGCGCTCCCCGACGTGGGTGCGAGAGCCTCGTCGGTCGGCGCCACAGAGTCGGGGCAGGGTCGTGGTGTACAAATATGATCGTGCCGAATCCATCACAAATCGTGTGGGGGCGTCACCTTTTTGTAGAGACCTGCGTTTTAACGGCGGATCTCGGCGCGGGTTGAGGTTCTGGGCTCGGAGTCGTCGGCCAATGTCGGTGTGCCGGCGGACTCGCGCACCGGCCTGCGCACCGGCGGAGGAGCACTGCCCTGGCACGAGAGGCGCCCCACGCAGAGGAGTGGCTGTCAGCCGGTCCCGCTCTCGACGGGGCGGGCACACCCATCGATGATGGCGTGGCTGAGAGCGGCCATCCGGCCGGCGAGCTGGTCACCGTACTGGCTGAGATCAGCGGTTCAAGCGCCGAGGGTGTGAAGCCGGAGGCGGTGATGCTGGCCGCGGCGCAGGCGACGGCGCGGCTGCTCGGCGTTCAGGAGGCCTGTGTCTGGGTGTACGAGGCCGCGGTGGGCGTCCTGCGGCTGGGCGCGCGCGTGCCGGAGGTCGACCCGGGTGGCGATGTGTCCTTGCCGGGCAAGGACAGCATCTGCGGCCAGGTCCTCCGCTCCAGACGGCCGTTTCTGGCTCACCGATTGACCGAGCACACCCTCTGGAAACCTCGGCTGCCGTACCTGGAGCACCCACAGAGCGGACTCTTCGTCCCGTTCTTCGATCGAGGACGACCACTCGGGGTCCTGGTCGCGCTCAGCGCCCGCGAGCGGGCGTTTGATGACGAGGACGTCCGTCTGGTTCAGGCGTTGGCCGCCCAGGTCACCATAGCGATCCAGAATGCGAGGTTGTACGAGGATGCACGGCTTCGAGCGCGCCAGCTCACCACGATCCTCGATGTCAACAAGCGGCTAGCGCTTAGGCCGAACCTGGAGGAGATGCTGTCGCGCATCACCGAGGAGGCGACCCGCCTGCTCGGCGTGGAGGCGGCCGGGCTGCGGCTGGTCGAAGGCGATGAGCTGGTGCGGGCGGCCAGCTTCGGCCCGGCCGCGGCGATCATGGTCCGTGAGCGGCTGCGGTTGGGCGAGAGCCTGAGCGGCCGGGTGGCCAAGGAGAATCGTGCGATCGTCAGCACGAACCTGGCCGACGACTCGCGGCACACGCCCATCCATCGGAGCCAGGCCCGGGTCTATGGCATTCGGGCCTGGCTGGGTGTCCCGCTCCGCGGCCCTGAGCGTGTGGTCGGCGTGCTGTTCGTGATCGACCGCGGCAGACGGCGCTTCGAGCAGGCGGACATCCGCCTGCTCGAAGCATTCGCCGATCAAGCAGCGATCGCCATCGAGAACGCGCGGCTCTACGAGGAGCTGGCCGAGCGCGAGCGCCGGCTGCACGAGTTGATCGGGCGGCTACTCGTGGCACAGGAGGAGGAGCGGCGCCGCGTTGCTTACGACGTGCACGATGGTCTGGCCCAGGTGGCCGCGGCGGCCCAACAGCATCTGGAGGGGTTCGCCGCCCGCCATCGTCCCCGCTCAACGGAGGGGCGGGAAGCGCTCGAGCGGGCGCGGGAGCTGGCGCAGCGCACGGTTGGCGAGGCGAGGCGTGTCATCACCGGGCTCCGGCCGAAGGCGCTCGACGACTTCGGCCTGGCCCTGGCGCTCCGGACAGACGTCGAAGCGCTCAGCCGAGACGGATGGCAGATCACCTACGTGGAGAACCTCGACTCCGAGCGATTGCCGCCGGCGATCGAGACCGCACTGTTCCGCGTGGCGCAGGAAGCCCTGACGAACGTGCGTAAACATGCCGAGACGACCCGGGTACATCTGGCGCTTCGCCGGCGCGGGGGGACCGTCTGCCTGGAGATCCGGGACTGGGGGCGCGGCTTCCAGCCGTCCGCGGTCCTGGCCGGGAGCGGCACGAACGAACGGGTTGGGCTGGCTGGCATGCGGGAGCGGGTCGCCTGGCTCGGCGGGCGTTGTACCGTGCGCAGTCGACCCGGAGCGGGCACGCGAATCGTGGTCGAGGTCCCCCTGCCGGCCCCTAACGGAGGACCCGGCGAGGACCGATCTCCTTGACGAGGTGCCCGCCGCGGGTATGATCTGACCGAAACCTCGCCGAGCAAAGGGGGCCTGGCGAACGGTGCAGCCCGAAAACTTCGGTATCGGTCGGCTGTTCTGGAGCATCCGCGAGGCGGTGATCGTGGCGGACGCCACCACCGAGCGGATCCTGCTCTGGAATCCCGCTGCCGAGGCCCTGTTCGGATACTCCGCGTCTGAAGCGATCGACCTGCGGCTGGACGTGCTCGTCCCCGAGCGCCTCAGGACCAGGCATCGGGCCGGGCTCGCCCGCTTTCGGGCCACCGGCCACGGATCCGCGATCGATTCGCGCGTGCCCCTGGATCTGCCCGCGCTTCGGAAGTCGGGCGAAGAGACCGCCGTCGAATTGACACTGAGCCCGGTCGACGAGGCGACGGTCGAAGGGCGTTTCGTGCTCGCCCTGCTTCGCGATGTCAGCGAGCGCAAACGGATCGAGGAAGCGCAGCGCTTCCTCGCCGAGGTGAGCGATGTCTTCGCCCCCGCCCTCGACTACGACGCTACGCTCCGAAACGTCGCTCGGGTCGCGGTCCCGTTCCTCGCCGATGCCTGCACCGTCGACGTCATCGCGGATCAGCCTCTCCACCCGGTCGCTGTGGCCCACGTGGATCCGGCGAAAGAGGCGCTGCTGCGAGAGGCGCAGCACCGCCACCGGCTGTACTCTGGTGGAGCGCATCCCGTTGTGCAGGTCGCGCGGACCGGCCTGCCGCTCCTCATTCAGGAGGTTCCCGCCGCGTGGCCGGAGGCTACCGCCGCCGACCTCGACTACCTCGGGCCCGTCCGCGCGCTCGGCCTCAAGTCCTTTATGGCGGTACCGCTCCAGGCCCGTGAGTGCACCTTCGGCGTGATCTCGTTCGCGGCGATCGAGCCGGGCCGCCGCTATGGTCCGTCCGACCTGGCGCTGGCCGAAGAGCTGGCCCGCCGAGCCGCCCTGGTGATCGAGAACGCGCGGTTGTATCGGGAGCTCGGCGAGCGGGAGCGGCGGCTGCATGAGCTGGTGGGCCGGCTGTTACTGGCGCAAGAGGAGGAGCGACACCGCATCGCCTACGACGTGCACGACGGGCTGGCCCAGGTGGCGGCGGCGGCCCAGCAGCACCTGGAGGCGCTCGCCGCCCACTATCGGCCCCGCTCGCCGCGGGCGCGCCAGGCACTCGACCATGCGCGGGAGTTGGCGCAGCGCACCGTCGGCGAGGCGCGGCGGATCACCGCCGACCTCCGGCCGACGGCGCTCGACGACTTTGGCCTGGCCACGGCGCTTCGCCTGGAAGCCGACACGCTCCGAGCCGAGGGATGGGAGGTGACCTTCGACGGCGAACCCGAGTCAGAGCGGCTGCCGCCGACAATCGAGGCGTCCCTCTTCCGCGTGGCGCAGGAGGCCCTCTCGAACGTGCGCAAGCACGCCCGGACGGCCCGCGCGCACCTCGCCCTCCATCGGCGGGGCGGGACCGTCCGCCTGGAGATCAGGGATTGGGGACGCGGCTTCCAGCCGTCCGTGGTCCTAGCCGGCGTCGGTTCGAGCGGGCGGGTCGGCCTGGCCGGCATGCGGGAGCGGGTCGCCTGGCTCGGTGGGCGTTGCACCGTGCGCAGTCGACCCGGCGGCGGCACGCGAATCCTGGTCGAGGTGCCCCTGCCGGAGCCCGACGCGGGAGATGTCGCGCGTGGAGAGTGAGCCAAGGCCCGCGAAACATGCCGGAGTGGCGCGGCTGCTGATCGCCGATGACCACGACCTCGCGCGGGCCGGCCTGCGGAGCATGCTGGATGGCGAGCGCGGCCTGGAGGTCGTCGGCGAGGCGGCCGACGGTCAGCAGGCGCTGGCGCTCTGTCGTCGGCTTCGGCCGGATCTCGTCCTAATGGACGTCCGCATGCCAAACCTGGACGGCCTCGCGGCCACCAGCGCCATCAAGCGCGAATGCCCTGGCACGAGCGTCATCATGGTCACGATGCACGAAAACCCGGACTATCTCCTGGAGGCGCTCAAGGCAGGCGCCGCCGGCTACGTGCTGAAAGGCGCCTCCAAGCGCGAGATCATCACCACCGTGCGCCAGGTACTCCGCGGCGAGTCCGCACTCCAGCCGGAGCTGGCGGCCCGGTTGCTCCGCCGGCTGGCCACCGAGGGGCCGACCGACGCCGCGGCGCCAGCGGAGCAACTGACGCCGCGCGAGCGCGAGGTCCTACGACTGGTGGCGCAGGGGCGGACCAATCAGGAGATCGGGCGCGAGCTCACCCTGAGCGTGAGCACCGTCAAGACGCACCTCGAGCATATCATCGCCAAGCTCGGGGTCTCCGACCGCACCCATGCGGCCGTCCGGGCTGCCCAGCTCGGGCTCCTCGCCCCCGCCTAATCCGCTGGGCCGTACGCCGGCCGATCGTGCAGGCCGCCTCGTAGCTACGAGTCCAGCCGGAAGCGCGGGTCGAGGGTGTCGCGGAGCCAGTCGCCGAGGAGGTTGATGCTCAGGACGACGAGGGTGATCGTGACACCGGGGATCGTCGAGACCCACCAGGCGTTGCGGAGGTAGACCTTGCCGTCGGCGAGCATGCCGCCCCAGGTCGGGGTCGGCGGTTGGATCCCGACGCCGAGGAAGCTAAGTGTCGCCTCGGCGATGATCACCGTCGCCACCTCCAGCGTCGCCAGCACGATCACCGGCGTTGCGACGTTCGGGAGGATGTGCCGAAAGATGATCCGCGGGTCGCGCGCGCCCACCGTCCGAGCGGCGATGACGAACTCAGTCTCTTTAACCGACAGCACCCGCCCGCGGACGACCCGCGCGTAGATCACCCAGCCAGTCACGCCGAGGACCAGGATCACGTTCAGCGTGTTCGGACCGAGGATGCCGACCAGGGCCAGGGCGAGCAGGATCGCCGGGAATGAAAGCTGGATGTCGGCCAGCCGCATGATCCCGTCGCCGAGCGTGCCGCCGTAGAAGCCGGCCACCAGCCCCCCGAGCACGCCGATCAAGACCGAGATCGTCACCGCCGCCAGTCCAACCACGACCGAGATGCGAGCGCCGTAGATCAGCCGACTCAGGATGTCCCGCCCCTGGAGATCGGTCCCGAGCGGCTGCTCGACGTTGCCGGCCCAGATCCCCGGCCGAAGGCTGCGGCTCGTCTCCTGGAGGGTCGGGTCATGTGGCGCGAGCAGCGGCGCAAACGCGGCCGCGACCACCACGACGGCGAGCACCCCAAGGCCGACCATCGCCGCGCGGTTGCGCCGGAGCAGCCCGAGCGCGCGGCTCCGTCGGGGTCTCGGGTGTCGCGCGTCGGGCGTCGGAGGGGAACGGTCCCGGGTCGAGGCGCCCGGCTGGTCTTCGTGCTCCGGAGCTACGGTGCGCGCGCTGGCCCGGCCTAGCATGACGCGCCCCTCAACGCCCGACACCCGCCAACCACCACCCTAGCCATGTCTGATCCGTGGGTCGAGGTAAGCGTAGAGGATGTCGACGAGCAGGTTCATCAGGACGAAGACCGACGCGAAGAAGAGCGTCGCCCCCTGGATCAGCGGGAGGTCGCGGTCGTAGATCGCGCGCACGGTCAACAAACCAAGGCCGGGCCAGGCAAAGACGCTTTCGGTGACCAGGGCGCCGCCCAGTAACGCCGCGAACTGGAGGCCGGCGACGGTGACGATCGGCACCCAGGCGTTACGGAGGCCGTGGGCATAGACGACCGCCCGCTCGGCCAGCCCCTTGGCGCGGGCCGTCCGCAGGTAGTCCTGGCCCAGCTCGTCGAGCAGCGACGAGCGGGTCAGCCGAGTCAGCGTCGCCATCGCCGCCGTCCCGAGGGTGATGCTCGGAAGCACGAGCTGCTTCCAGTCGCCGCGCCCGGACGGCGGGACCCAGCCGAGCTGGACCGCGAACACCAGGATCAGCAGCAGCCCGAGCCAGAAGACCGGCATCGAGCGCCCGGTCAACGCCAGCACCGTCGCCAGGTTGTCCCAGAGCGAGTAGGGCCGGACCGCCGAGAACACCCCCACGGGGATCGCCACCAGCAGGGCGAAGGCCATCGCCAGGACGGCCAGCTCGGTCGTCGCCCGCAGCCGCTCGCCGATCAGCTTGGCCACGGGCTGGCTGTGCTTCATCGAGCTGCCGAGATCGCCCTGGGCGACCCGCCCGAGGAATCGGGCGTACTGGAACGGCAACGGATCGTCGAGCCCCCAGTAGGTCCGGGTCTGGGCGATCTGCTCCGGAGAGGCGTCGAAGGGCAGCATCAGCTTGATCGGATCGCCGCTCAGATGCACCAGCAAAAAGGCGACCAGCGACACCCCGAGCATCACGAACACGCTCTGGTAGACCCGGCGCAGGATGAAGGTGGTCATCTACGGCTCACGCCGCTGCGCGGCCAGCGCCTCGGCGATGATCGTCAGGGCCACGCGATGGACCAGCGACGTCAGGTGCGGGTCCATGTCGGTCCGGATGTAGGGGTTGGCGCCCAGCTCGCGGAGCCGCTCGCGCCAGGGTAGCCCGTGGCGCTCGGCCAGGGCGTCAAGCGCCGGCAGGAGCCGGTCGGTCGCCTCCATGAACGGCTCGGCGTACTCGCGGGGATCCATCGGCAGTGGGCAGTGGGCAGTGGGCAGTGGACGGGAGCTAACTGCCCACTGCCCACCGCCTATTTGGCGACCTGCGACTTCTCCAGATGCATCCACTCGTCGGCGGTGGGCTCGAACTGGAGGCGGTTGCGGGCGCCGTAGATGTCCATCTGCTGGTACAGGTAGGCCCAGTGGGCCTTATCGATCAGCGCCTTCTGGAGCTGCCTAAAGGCGTCCAGGCGAACATTCTCGTCGAGAGTCGAGAGGGACTTGTCGATCAGACCGTCGACCTCGGCGTCCTGGAAGTAAAAGCCGCGGCCCTTCGAATGGTAGTAGGTAAAGAAGTGGCCGTCCGGGTAGATGTCCTTGCCGACGCCCAGCAGGAAGAGCCCCTTGTCCTTGAGACCGAGGTACTTGTCGTAGAAGGCGCCCCATTCCTGGATCTGGAGGTTGGTCTTGATGCCGACCTTGGCGAGCTGGCCGGCCACGGCCTCGCCGACCTCGCGATCGAGCAGGTAGCGGCCGCTCGGGATGTCGAAGTCGAGCGTCAGCCCGTTCGGGTAGCCGGCTTCGGCCAGCAGTTTCTTGGCCTCCTCGGGGTTGTACTCCACCGCCTTCAAGTCCTTGTCGAAGCCCCAGTTTGCGGGGACGAGCGTGCTCGCCACCCGCAGGCCGTCGCCCTTCAGGACATCCCGGATGATTGCGTCGTAGTCGATCGCCCGCTGGACGGCCTGGCGGACCTTGACGTCCTTGAGCGGATCGTCGACGACCTGGGCCTTGCCGGTGCCGGTGTTCATCCCGATGTAGATCGTCCGCATCGAGGGGACCTTCGAGACCTTGAGGTCGCGGTGGCCTTCGAGCCGCTGCGCCTCGGTCGGGGGGAGGTGGACGATCAGGTCGGACTGCCCGGTCTCGAGCGCGGCCACCCGCGTCGCCGCGTCGGGGATCGGCTTCCAGACGATCTCCTTGATGCTCGGCTTCTCGCCCCAGTAGTCGTCGTTGCGGACCAGCGTCAGGTGGTCGTCCTTCATCCACTCGACGAACTTGTAAGGCCCGGTCCCGATCGGCTTGAGGTTGAAGCCGTCGGTCCCGGCCTGCTTGGTGTAGTTGGCCGGGACGATCCGCACGTCCTGGGCGAGGTTGTCGAGGAAGGCCGGGTAGATGACCTTGGTCTTGACGCGGACCGTCGCTTCGTCGACAATCTCGGTCCCTTCGACGTTCCCCTTGACCGTCGAGAGGCGGGTCTTCGGGTCGTTGACGGCCACCTCGTAGCTGTAGGCAACGTCCTGGACGGTGACCGGCTCGCCGTTGTGGAACTTGACCCCCTTGCGGAGCTTGAACTCCCAGGTCTTCGGATCCGGGTTGCTGTACGACTCGGCGAGCAGCGGGATCGGCTTACCGGTCGTCGGGTCGGTCTCGTAGAGCCCCTCGAGCATCAGCCGCGCGATCATCTCGCTGTTGGTCGAGGAGATCAGGATCGGGTGGAGCGTGTCGGCGTCGGTCGCCTGGGAGACGATGATCCTCGCCTCCCGATCGGCAGCCGGCGCGGCGGTCGGCTGGGCGGCCGTCTTGCCCTCGGCGGCCGGCTGGGCCGGCGCCGCGGTGGCGGCCGGCT
>JACCZL010000140.1 GCA_013695975.1 Chloroflexota bacterium | reverse complement strand
GCTTGCTGCGCCCAAAGTCGACGAAACGGGAATTAGTTCGAACAGATGAGGCGGAGGGTCGCCCCTGCATCACGACCTCTCCGAGCTATGGTTGGCAGGCCGCTACGAGTAGCGCTCGAAGAGGTCGGCGAGGACCGCGGGGGCGTTCTCCTCGCCGCCAGACTGGCCGGCGCGGATGTGGTCCTCGAAGCTCTCGCCTTGCTGGCGGTAGAGCACGCCGAGGTAGAGCGGGTCCTCCGAGGCCGCGGCCTTGATGGCCTGCTGGAGGTCGCTCGGGTCATGCTCGGGCGGGAGGTCGGCCACCTGATCGCGGTAGGCCTTGAAGGTGTTGACTTTGTTGAAGGTCGGGCAGGGGCTGTAGGTGTCGATGACCGCGAAGCCGTTGTGGTCGATCCCCTGGACGATCAGCTCGGCCAGCTCCTTGGGCTTGCCGGAGAAGGCCCGAGCGACGAACGTCGCGCCGCCGGCGACGGCCAGCAGCAAGGGGTTGATCGGGCGGTCCGGGGTGCCCTTGGGCGTCGTCTTGGTGACGAAGCCGACGTTGCTCGTCGGCGAGGTCTGGCCCTTGGTCAACCCGTAGATGTTGTTGTCCATGATGACGTAGCAGATGTCGAGGTTGCGCCGCGCGGCGTGGATGAAGTGGCCGCCGCCGATCGCGAACGCGTCGCCGTCGCCGCCCATCGCCAGCACCTTGAGGTCCGGGTTGGCGACTTTGATGCCCGTCGCGATCGGCATCGCCCGTCCGTGGACCCCGTGGAAGCCGTAGCTCGAGACGAAGAAGGGTAGGCGGCTCGAGCAGCCGATGCCCGAGACGACGACGACGTCCTTGGTCTGGTAACCCTTGGTGCGCATCGCGTTGTAGAGGCCGTTGAGGACGCCGAAGTCGCCGCAACCCGGGCACCAGGTCGGCTTCTCGTCGCTCTTGTACTCCTCGAGCGGTCGCGGGGCGACCGCCGGATTAGCTGACATGTTGATAGACTCCTTCAATCTCCTTGAGGATCCGAGCGACCGTGAAGGCGCCGCCGCTGAAGTCGGTGACCGGGCGGACATCGCGCAGATAGCGGGCCCGTACGAGCTGGGCAAACTGACCGCTATAGTTCGTCTCGGGGACGAGGACGACGCGCTTGGACGCGAGGAACGGCTCGAGCTGCTGGTCTGGTAGCGGCCAGAGCATCCGCGGCGCCAGCGCCGCCACCTTCAGGCCCCGCTGGCGGGCCTGGTCGACAGCCTCGATCACCACGCCCCAGGTCGATCCCCAGCAGAGGATGCCGATCTCGGCGTCCTGGTCGCCGTGGAGGTGCGGCGGGGGCGCCGCCTGGCGGGCCAGCTCCAGCTTGTGGAACCGCTTCTTGGTCATCTCGATGTGGTTGTTGGGGTCGGTGCGGGGACGCCCGACCTCGTTGTGCTCGAGGCCGGTCGCGACGTACTGCCCGCCCTCGGTGCCGGGGATCGCCATCGGCGAGATCCCGCTCTCGGTGAGCTGGTAGCGGCGATAGCCGCTCTCGATGCCGGGGCCTTCGTGACCGTTGCCCGCGTAGCGCTCGCGATCGGTCAGCTCGAGCTTGGAGGCATCGGGGCGTGGGATGCTCTCGTTGCGGACGCCGAGGATGGTGTCGGAAAGCAAGATGACCGGCATCTGAAACTGCTCGGCCAGATTGAAGGCGTTGATCGCCTGAGTAAAGCAGTCGGAGACCGAGGTCGGCGCCAGGACGATCCGCTGGATCTCGCCGTGGCCACCGGTCGTGGCCAGGAAGAGGTCGCCCTGCTCCTGGCGGGTCGGCATGCCGGTCGACGGGCCGGCCCGCTGGGCGTCGACGACGACGAGCGGGATCTCGGCCATCGCGGCCAACCCGAGCAGCTCGACCATCAGGCTGATACCGGGGCCCGAGCTGGCGGTCATCGCGCGCCGCCCGGCGTAGGAGGCGCCGATCACCATGCCGATGGCCGACATCTCGTCCTCGGCCTGGACCACCGCGCCGCCGACCTTCGGCAGCTCGGTCGCCAGGAACTCCATGATGTCCGTGGCCGGGGTGATCGGGTAGCCGGCATAGATGCGCACGCCGGCCGCGAACGACCCCATCGCGATCGCCTGGTTGCCGGAGACGACGATCCTGGCTTGACCGTCGGGGGCGGCCGGCCTGACCTGGAGGGCGCCTCGCTCCGGGATGTTGCGCTCGACGTAGCCGATGCCGGCCTCGAGCGCCTTGAGGTTCTTGTCCAGGATCTCCTGTCCCTTGCGGGCGAACCGCTGGTGGAGGAGCTGCTTGACGTGCTCTGGATCGAGCCCGAAGAGCGCCGCGACCGCCCCGACAGCGACGACGTTCTTGCCCAGCTCGAACTGGATCTCCTTTTTGGCGATGTCGGTCAAGGGCAGGGCGTGCTGCTGATAGCGACCGGGGTTTTCCGGCGGCGTCAGCTCGCCGGAGTCGTACAGGAGCAGACCGCCCTCGCGCAGCTCCTTGATGTTCTTGTCGAAGCCTTCCTGATTAAAGGCGAGCAGGATGTCGACCACGTCGCCCCGCGAGTGGAGACGGTGCGAGCTCAGGCGAATCTGGAACAGCGAATGTCCACCCTTGATCTCGGATGGCGGCACCGAGTCGGTCAGGACCCCGTAGCCGGCCCGAGCGGCGGCCAGAGTAATGAGCTGACCAGTGCTGAGGACACCCTCGCCGGCCTCGCCCGCCACTCGGATCACGAGGTCATCGCGTTGTGCCATCTTTCCTCCACGTCTGGGTGGTCCCTCGTTGGGTGGTTGCCAGACTTCGCGTCATTGCGCAGGTCCCGCCTCGCTCGGCGACGCCCTCGTGCCGGGCGCCGATCGGCGGGCGGACCGCCCGCTCATTGCCAGCCCATCCGCGCGGCCAATCCCCTCGACCGCGGCCCGAGCCTCTCCTGAAACGAAAACGACGCCCCCGGCGCCGGTATAGACCGTCCAGACGCGCTCACAGGGAGCGTAACGTGAGACCCAAGGACGGGCAGCGTGCAGAAAGTATACCGCGCGCGAGTGCCCACTCGCTGCATTCGTTTCGGGGTGGGCCTCGGGAAGCGCCTCAGATCCTGAGGGCCGCGCCGACCCCCCGATCCGCCACGAGGGCCCGCGGCCGTCGCGGCGGCCGCTCGCGAGTGCGAGCACGGCGGTCGATGACCCGCCGCATCTCCTGTTCGACGAGCGCAAAGTCCATCGAAGCGAGGAGATGGACCTGTCCCTCGAACGCCATCGGCCAGTCTTCGGGCGACCAGCGCTTGACGTACAACAGGCGCGGCACGAGCTGATAGGCGTCGAGGTACTCGTAGTCGCGGAGGACGGCGTCGGGGCGGATGGGGACCCGCCAGGGGAACAGGTCGGGCCGGCGCTCGTCGTTCTGCCAGATGACGCGGCGGTCCTCGAAGAAGCCACCGGTCACGGTGGCGGTGGCCGGAAAGACGCGGAGAAAGCTGACGTAGAAGAGGACGCGGTCGCCCGGCCCCATCCGCTCGGCCTTCTTACGGTGGCGCGTCTTGAGGCCGACCAGGTTGAGCCCACGCTGCCGGGTGGCCTCGAAGTTCTCCGGCGTCGTGACGATCATCCAGTGGCTGCCCGGCATCGGCGTCGCTGCCTTCCCTGGAACGCACCGACCATCTCAGCGGGAGCCACTCCCTCGGCGCCCTCCACGCTCGGGACAGTAGCACCCGACCGGGCAGGGTGTCAAACGACCGCGGAGGCGACGGGATCGCTCCCGATCTGCCGCCCATGGCCCACGCCGTCAGGGCAGCCCTAGCTCGTCGGCAAACTCGACGATCGCTCGGACCACCTGGTCGGGCTGCTCCTCGGGGATGTAGTGGGCCGAGCCCTCGATCGCTCGGCCGCGCACGTCTTCGGCGCGCCGCCGCCACTCGTCGAGGATTGGGGCGTCGCGGAGGTTGCCGGCGCCGCCCCAGAGGATCTGGAGCGGCACGGCGATGCGCTCGTCTTCGGCCAGCGCCGCTTCCCAGCGGGGACGATCGACCTCGAAGGCCGTGCGGTAGTCGCCCAGGGTGGCCTGGATGCTGTGGGGGCGGCTGAACATCTCGACGTAGTGCTCGACGTCGGCCCCGTCGAGCGAGACCCGGGCGCCGGCGAACTGGTGCAGGGCGATCGGGCGCGGGGCCGCGGCGACGACCGCCTCGGCCAGCCCGCGCTGGAGGAAGAAGTACCAGTGATAGTAGCGGCGGGCGTAGCCGTCCTTTCCCTGGTTGAAGACCCACTCCATCGGCATGATGTCGAGCAGGCAGCCGCCGACGAGACGATCTGGGTGGTCCGCGGCCATCCGTCGGACGGCGCGGGCGCCGCGGTCGTGCCCGACTGCCAGGAAGCGCGGGAAGCCGAGCTCGTCCATCAAGGCGAGCATGTCCTCGGCCATGGTGCGCTTGTCGTAGGCGTCCGGGTCGTCGGCGGGATCGGAGTCGCCGTAGCCGCGCAGGTCGGCCGTGACGACCGTGAAGCGCCGTGCCAGGGCCGGCGCGACGTGGCGCCACATCCGCCGCGTCTGGGGCCAGCCGTGCAGCAAGAGGATGGGGAAGCCGGAGCCGCACCGCTCGTATGCGATCCGCACGCCGTCGACCCGCCCGGAGCTCAGTTGGTGCATGTGCCGAGTGTATCTGATCATCGGCCCGACGAGCACTGGAGCCATGGCGCCGGGATGCGGTTTCGAAGTCTCGG
>JACCZL010000139.1 GCA_013695975.1 Chloroflexota bacterium | reverse complement strand
CGGCAGGGTTGCCGACCGCCACCGGCGCCACGCGCGCGGCCGGCGCGGCGACGGTGTGCGAGATCGTCCGCTCGACCACCAGTGGCCGCGTGCGCTCGGGCGGCTCGGGTGGCTGAGCGCTCCCCACGACGACGGTCCGCTGGGCGGCTCGGACCTGCTGACCACGCAGGGCGGCTGCGACTTCGGCCGCCGACTGGAAGCGCTCGTCGGGATCCTTGGTCAGCGCCTTGAGGATCACCTCCGAGAGCGCGGGCGGGAGGCGAGGATTGAGCTGCAGGGGTGGCGTCGGTAGGCGCTCGATCTGCATGGTGGCGACCGCGAGCTGGGAGTCGGCTTCGAAAGGGAGCTGCCCGGTCGCCATCTCGTAGAGCACCACCCCCAGGGCGTAGATGTCGGTCGAGCGTGTGGGTGGCTGGCCCTGGGCCTGCTCCGGCGCCATGTAGTGGACCGACCCGATGACCATGCCGGCCTGGGTAATCGACCTTGCGCCGAGGGCGACGGCGATCCCGAAGTCGCCGACCTTGAGCTGATCGTCCCGCGTCACCAGGACGTTGTGGGGCTTGATGTCACGGTGGACCAGGTTGCGGCGATGGGCGTACTCGAGCGCGGCGGCGAGCTGACAGCCGAGGTTGATCAGACGGGCCGTTGGCAGCGGACCTTCCCGTCGGATGACGTCCTTGAGGTCCTCGCCCTCCACGTATTCCATCACGATAAAGTTCGTCGCCCCGTCGCGCCCAACGTCGAAGACGGCCACAACGTTCGGGTGGCTCAGGCTCGCGGCCGCGCGCGCCTCGCGGCGGAACCGTTCGAGGAACTCGGGATCGGCGCTGAACTGTTCGCGGAGGATTTTGACCGCGACCGGTCGGCCGAGCGCGGTGTCCTCGGCGCGATAGACGATCGCCATCCCGCCCTGGCCGAGCACGCCCTCGAGCCGGTAGCGCCCGGCGAGTACCCGAGAACCCAGGGTCACTCGGCGGCCTCTTCCGGGTCCGGCGGCAGATATTTGTCGCGGAGATGGCGCAGCCCGCGGGCGCCGATCAACGCGACGTAGGCCATCGCGACCAGGGGATAGACCGGCGGGACCAGCGTGCTCAGGAGCGCCGGAAAGACCGCCCCAGCCAGCAGCAGGAGGCTGAAGATCGGATTGGCCAGCGTCAGGATCGCGGCGCGCCGGTACAGGGTTCGTAGGGGCAGGGGAGCCCCTGCCTCGGGCTCCTGTCCGCCGCGCTCGTCGGCGCCCTGTCCCGCGGCGTCGCTCGACTCGGGCTCCTCGCTGGCGATCAGCAGCGGGACCAGGTAGACCTGGAGGGTGATCCAGAACAAGATGGCGTACAACCAGAGGACGCTGACCGCCTGGAGCCAGCCCTCGGTCACTGAGACGTAAAACCAGGTGTTGAACACCAGCGCGACCAGGACGAAGGCGCTGATCGCGAACATGGCGAGCCCGCGTCGCCACCAGCGGCGCACGCTAGCCCAGAATACGCCGAAGTCGGGTGTGTCGCCGGTCACGATAACCGCCGCCAGGCCGTAGAGGCCGACCGCGAATGGGCTCGGCAGGACCAGCACCGCGAACGCCGCCAGGAGCAGCGGCCAGACCAGTGGTGGGGAGTCCGGCTCGGTCGGCGGGACGAAGATCCAGCTCAGAGCCAGGATGACCAGGAAAAATGGGATCGTCCCGACGAACCAGACGACGTTGGCGCGGATGAGCAGCAGCGACTCATCGTAGAGGGAGACGAGGGCGCGCCAGAGGACCCTGAGGGCCGCGAGCATAGACCGATTGTATCAGGGAGAGTGACGTGCTCCCCCAGATACGAAGCGGCTATGGGTGCAGATCCGTCGACCAGCCGGCGCTGCCCTTGAGCGTCGCGTTCTGGGGCGTGCCCCCACTGTCGGCGGCGGTCGTCCCGCTGCCTTCGTTGAGCTTCCAGTTGCCGACCAGGCCGACCTGAGCGCCGGTCAGCTCGGTCCGGTAGTCACGGAGGATCTCGACATCACTCCGCACCCGGTTCCAGACCCGGACGTCGTCGAGCTTGCCCTGCCAGTACTGTCCGACGTTGCCATTGCGACCAATGAACAGGGGCCGCGTCGTGCCGGTGGTGGCGTGTGCAGCCAGCGTCCCATGGAGCACCTGCCGGCCATCCAGGTACAGCGTCAGTTGACGACTCGACGCCTGCATCGTGGCAGCCACATGGTGCCAGGCGTTGGCGGTCACGGCGTTGGCGGCCAGGTCGTAGCTCAGCGT
Source organism: Chloroflexota bacterium (assembly GCA_013695975.1). GTDB lineage: Bacteria > Chloroflexota > UBA6077 > UBA6077 > JACCZL01 > JACCZL01. The sequence goes on along the minus strand of JACCZL010000139.1, from coordinate 126 downwards.
CCGGTTGATCGAGCCGACTCGCTCACCCGCGATCAGCCGATTGGACTCGATCTCCACGAAGTACGGGGCATCGGTCGAGTCGCTGACCCTCCCCTTGGTGAGGATGTACTTGGGCGTGTGGTTGTA
>JACCZL010000098.1 GCA_013695975.1 Chloroflexota bacterium | reverse complement strand
GAGGCGGCCACCCCGGCCAGCCCCAGGAACCGTCGTCGCGTCAGCCTGAGACGAGTGTCGCGCGCCATGAACGCCTCCTTCACGGACCCGGAACGATCCAGATCCTACGAGCCCCGCGGTGGTTGCGGGAAATGTCATGCTTCTCGACGCTCAGAATATCAAACCAATCTCCCTCTTGACGCAGAACGCTACCCGGCCGGCGGGATGACCGGCAGAACGATGTGGGAGGGGTACGCCCGCGAGTGCCAGACGGTCTGGTGGGCGGCGTGGAGCTCGCGGTCCGTGCCGATCGGGTGCCCCGTGTTCAGGTTGCGGTCGAAGCGCGGGAAGTTGCTCGACGAGATCTCGACCCGGATCCGGTGGCCCTTGCGGAAGACGTTGCCAGTCACCATCACGTCGATCTCGTAACGGTAAATCCGACCCGGCTCGAGCGGGCTCGGCTCGACCAGGCTCTCGCGGTAGCGGGCCCTGATGATCCCGTCGCAAAGGTTCTGGGCGTACCCGCTCGGGCGGACGTCCACCAGCTTCGCCGTCCAATCCGTGTCGGGCCCGTCCGTCGCCGCGTAGAGCACGACCTGGATTGGTCCGGTCACCTCGAGGTCCTGTTCCAGCGGCTCGCTCGTGTAGCAGAGGACGTCGCTGCGCATCTCGACGTCGCGCTGGTCGTAGGGCCCCCAGGGGACGATGTGGGGCGAGCAGCAATTGTTGCCGCCGACCGTCGGCACCGCGTGCTCCGGGTGGTAGACGAAGCTGTCCGAGGGCTCCTCGGTCGGCTCGGCCGGCGCGAGCACGCCGTCGCCCAGCAGGGTGTTCGCTCGGCCGCCTGAGTGGAAGTGCCAGCGCTGCCAGTCGGTCCGGGCGAGCGGCCACTCGTGCTCGTCACGCCAGACGTTCGTCCCCATGATGAACAGCCGCAGGGGCGGCTCGGCGTCGATCCCGTTGTCGATCCCCTTGAGCCAGTAGTCGAACCAGCGCAGCTCGAGCGCCTCGAGGTCGACCATCGACCGCGCCCCGAAATCGACGTCGCCTGTCTTCGTTGATTGGCTCAGGGCGTGCGGCCAGGGTCCGACAATCAGCCGACTGCCGCGGGCCTCGGGCGTCCGCCCGTGTTGGCGCAGCCCGGCGAAGGCGTTGAACGTGTGGCTGGAGTAAAGGTCGTACCAGCCGCCCATGTTGAGGGCCGGCGCGGCGATCTCGCCCCAGCGCGCCTCGATGTCGTGCGGCGCCCAGTACTCGTCGTAGGTCGGATGCTCCAGCCAGTCCCGCCAGAAGGGCAGGTCCCGACCGGCCGCCGCGTCAGCGTCGCGCAGCGGCAACGTCCGGAACGCCTCGCGCCAGTCGTCATACTCGATGCTCTGGGCGGTCCGACCGCTCGTGCGCATCCCCCAGGTCATCAGCACGTTGAGCTGCAACGCCCCTCCGGGATAGTTCAGCCCGCGGAAGAGGTCGGCCGCCATCACCCGCGGCGCCAGGCAGGTCAGATACTGGCTGCGGAGCGGCGCACTCGTCCACTGGACCTGCCCGAGGTAAGACGCCCCGGCCATCCCGATCCGCCCGTTCGACCACGGCTGCTGCCCGATCCACTCCTGAGTGTCGAACCCGTCCGGTCCCTCATTCACGAAGGGGTAGAAGCTGCCCTCCGAATCGAACCGCCCGCGACAGTCCTGGATCACGCAAGCGTACCCCTCGTTCGCCAGCCGCCGCCCCTTCCGGATCATCACGTCGGCGTTGTTGTCGTAGGGCGTCCGCATCAAAACCGTCGGAAACGGCCCCGCCGCGTCCGGCAAGTAGATGTCGGCGGACAGGCGGACCCCGTCCCGCATCGGCACCCTGACGTCCGACTTGAATCGAATGGCGTAAGTCTCGGTCACCCCAGGGCCCTTCTCCACCGACGACTCCGTCGCTACCGGCTCCGGCGTCTCCGCCCGCACACTCCCCGGTCGGTTGCTGCTCCACGGTACTCCCTCGGGCCGATCCGTGTCTAGCCCGACCTCTCCAGCCAATGCGGGTCAGCGTTCCCGAGGGACCCCGGCGGCCTTCGGTCAGACGGCCAATCCAAACAGCGTGGCCGCCGCACGGAGGTCAGGATTGTCGTGGCGGATGCGTCGGAAGGGCAGGATCGGTTCGATCATCGCGTTGTCGAACACGGCCCAACAGTTGAATGCGACGTCGAAACGGCTAGAATACGCGACGCCGTGGTAGCCGGTGTCGTAGGCCCAGCCCGCGATGCCTTGGGTGAGCGCCCGCTCTGAGGTGAGGGCACCGCTCAGGTCGAGGTCGGCGATCCCAAGAGCCAGCAGTTCCCCGGCGAACTGCCGCCGCAAAGCCTCGCGGGTGTCGAACGCCCGCAAGTCGAGCCAGCTCTGGCCCGGCCTCAGGCGCAAGCGTGCGAGTCGGTGCTCGTCGCACCAATCGGCAGGAAGCTGGGAAGATGCCCGCGGGCGCTCGCGGCTCGTGATGTCCGCCTCGGCTGCCAGTTGCCGGACGCTGGGGCGAAAACGGGCGAGCGTTTCGATGAAGCACGCGAGTCGCTCCTCGGCTGCGTAGAGCGTGCCGAACCGCCGTCGGGGATCGTCGAACCGCCCACGTTCGCGCCGGTCAGCGGGCGGCCAGTCGAGCGGGTTCGGGGATAAGGCAATCCTGTAGAGGGCGCGGCCCGGGCTGGCCGCTGCTCAAGCCGCGATCACCCATGTGCCAGGAAGAAGCGCGCCGCGTCGCGCACGCCGACCGGATCCTTGGCGATCTGGAGTGCCGGCGCCTCATCGTCAAGCTCAGTATTCATCCCCCGAAACCATAGACGCACAAGCTCGGATGAGCTCCGCTGTCGCAGGAGCTGGGTCACTTCAAACGCCGCTCGCAGACGCTCCGCGGTGGCCGCGTCCAAAGCGCCGTCACCGTCGACCCAGCCGCGGAGAACCTCGGCATCGCGAACGCCGGCAATCACGGCGGTGAGCCGTTCCCCGAGTTCGTCGAGAAGATACCTCACGACGGAAGGCATCGGAGGTAGCATGTCCTGCGTTACCTGCTCGCGCCTGACCGCCATCTTCACCTCCGAATACGAGGCCCATGCTAGGTCTCGGCCGGCCGTCGTCCCAGCGAGAGTTCCATTGGCCCTGGGCAGATGGTACCACGGTCATTAGCTGGCGCCACGGCGTGCTGCGCGGCGTGCGGGTGCAGACGGTGGCGCCGGCCGGCCCGGGGTCGGCGCGGACGTCTCGGACCTGGCGCCGCCGGAGCGGCCCGCCGTCGTCCCTGGAATCGGCGAGCGTCTAGGCCGAGAGGCGTCGCCAGACCGAATCGGAATGCTGTGGACGGCGACGTTCTTCCTGTCCAATACCCATCCCGCCTGGCTACGCCGCGATTGTAGGGGCGCACGGCGTGCGCCCTCGCGTCGACGCGCACGGTCAGCGACCTCTTCACGGCGTGGTCAAACCAAGTTGGTATAAGCTTGGCGACGGGCCGCCACCAAAAGGTCACTGGCGAGGGCGGCGCACGAGGCGGCAATGGTGGCCGGATCCTCCAACGACCCTACGGCGCGGGCGGCCATCTGTGACCCGGGGCCCTCCATCGTCGCGAACAGCAGCTCGAGATGCACAAGCGCCTCCTGCGTGACCTCGCGTGACAGTGGGTCGTCCAGTAGCCTGCCGGTGCCGACCACGAAGTCGGCCGTGGGCACAGCCTGCAGGAGGCGATACACGTCCAGCGCGTCCTTGTCGTCCAGCCGCCGTGGGGAGCTCTGGCGGTCCGTGATCTTGTGCAGCTTCGCAACCAGGAGCGCGGAGGGACCGGCGACCGCTACCTCGAAGCGGCGATGATCGTCCTCCTCGAACGCTCCGATAGTCGTCGCCACGTTGTCGAGGAGCGCGGCTTCGAGGCCACGGCTCTTGCGGGCCACGTGGTCGCCGTGGGTGCCGAGTCGCGCGGCGCGTCTTCCCGGCCCGCTGACTGCCTCGGGTACGAGCAGGTCGATGGGCACGCGGTGTGCCCCGATCCAGGTGCCGATCTGGTCGGGCGCGGGCACGAACCCGGCTCCTCGCATCAGAGCGTCGAGTCTCGGATCGTCCGCGAGGACTGCCGGGTTCAGGGCCAGATCCGCGTCCGTGGTGTACGGCGCGACGGCGATGTCGCCCTCCCCAGTCTGCAGGTAGATGGCCTGCGCGCCGACGAGCACCACCGCATGGCGATGCTCTCCCAGCGCCTCCAGCGCATCCAGGAGCACGCCTCGGGCGCGCACATAGACCGGATCAGGATCGCCAGGCATCCTCATGCTCCTGCATCCACCGGAGAAGCTCCTCTCCTTCGGCCGGCCCGCGACCGGGCCCCGTCAGCAAATCCGCCGCGACCTGCGATGGTGCGGCGTAGGTCACTCCGTCATAATCCCGCGTCCGTTCGAAGACTACCCTGTCAACTGGCTCGGCGAGCACGACGTTCGCGCCCGTCTCCGCGGGCCGTAGGAGGAGCACCGCGGTGGCCCGATCAATGTCGTTGACGTAGACCGCCACCAGGCGTGGAGCAGCAATAGGGGCGACCTGGGCGGCGGCTAGGGAACCCGTGATGGCGTACCGGAAGGTGGCGTCCTTGAGCTTCTCTCGGAGCGCAGGGAGGCCACGCGGCTCCAGAACGGTACGAGTGGTGTTTGTCCTAGCGAACGCGTAGTCTGTCGCCCACCGCCGGATTAACTCCGCCCACTTGACCTCCGTGACAGGGCCACGTGGTTCGCGCGTGATGAGCGCCTCCGGATCGAGGAGCGCGAAGACACGGGATACGGAGCCGAGGGAGGTGCCGGAGCGCCTGGCGAGCTGCTCGACCCCGTACGGCGGCCGGAGGTCGCAGAGCGCGCGCACCACGCGGCCGGCCGTGGGACCTTTCAAAGAGCGGAGCGGCCGATCGCCGGGCTTGGCCCAGGGGTCCGATGAAGCACCGTCGGTCTCGATGTAGAGGGCCGGTCGCTCGAGGGTGAGCCGAAGATTGCCGGTGCCGTCCGCGTAGGCCAGCCCGGCTTCGGTCAGTAGTTCGCGGGCACGGGGCGAGAGGAACGGCGCGACCACCATTCCAGCGAGTTCGCCTGTACGCCGCCGATACTGCGCGAGCTGGTCGGCCACGATCGGGACGAGCTTCGGATCGAGGTGACGCTTCGTTTCCACTAGGACGGTCGCGCGACTTCCATCAGGGGCCCGGATCGTCAGTCTAGCGTCAGCCGCCGCGGGAAAGCGCGCCTGAACGGGCGTGGCAGGGGCCGGCGAGTCTACGGCGACGCACCAGTCGGAGGGCAGCTTTCTCCTGAGCGTGTCCACGAGACCACTCAGAACACGTTGGAGGCTCGGTTCCTCGGCACACCGAATGCTATTTCCAGGAAACGTATCTTTCCGCATGATGCGGAAATTATAGCTTCCTGGAAACTTCCGCGCTCTGAGCCGCTCATCCCGGCTGCGATCTCTGCGTGTGGCGGCGGTCTGATGCTACCCCCACGTCAGCCCGGCCCTGATCCCGGCAGGCGCGGGATCAACCCGAGGCGGAGGGCTTCCTCCTGGACCTCCCGCGGGGCGTGGCGCGCATCCATGATGATGCCGTTGACCATGATCATCCAGGCGAACGGGTTCTGGTCCAGCTTGCTCGGCAAGCACCACTCGGGATCGTAGGGCCGCATGCGGAACAGCTTCCGGATCTCGGTCGCTTTGGCAGCGCCGGTGCTCGGGCTGACGCCGAACAGGGCGCACAGCTCGCCGGCGGTCAGGTGCGGCTCCTGGCTCTTGTCGAACAAGAAGTTCACCGACCCGATGGTGTAGGTGATCCCGCAGGCCCAGCTCTCCAGCCGTCCGCGCGTGACCGGCGAGGGGCGCTTGCGGCACAGGGCGGCAGCCAGGCGCCGGCAAAGCTGCGCATACTCCTCGTTCAAGTGCTCCCGGCAAACCGCGTCGGTCAGGCCGACGAGCGCATCGAAGTGCGGTCGCAGGTCGCGGGGCACGGACTCTCGCGCACTCCCCGCGGCCGCTCGACCTCGCGCACGACTGTCGTCCAGAGACCGCTCGAGCCAGGCCAGGGCGTCGGGCGTGTTCTGCCAGGCCTCCATCTGCTCGGAGGCGCAGGCGATCGCTTCCGGCTCGTCGCCGATCCCGATGTAGTCGGGGAGGTGCTGAGGAAGTTGCTTCGTGCCCACGAGATACGCCGGCAGGTAGGGGTTCGCCTTCCTGGCCTTCGCGAGCAGGGCCCGACTCGACCGGGTGTCGCCCTGCGTTTGGAAGGCAGCCAGGGCGCGGCCATAGGCCCAGGCGGCGGCGATGTCCTCCGGGTAGTGGTCGAGCAGCTCCTGCGCGCCCGCCCCGTCGCCGGTCTCGAGCAGGCACGCCAACAAGACGTAGCGGACGCCCTGATTGTCGCCCGGATTGAGTCGCAGCATCTCACGGTAGTGGTCGACGGCCTCTGGTTGGCGGCCGGCCTCCCAGAGCCACTGGGCG
>JACCZL010000097.1 GCA_013695975.1 Chloroflexota bacterium | reverse complement strand
CCCGCCTCCTCACGTTAGAGTGGTCGTACACAGAGCCGGGGTGGTGGGGCGCTCGACCGCCGAGCCCATCCTGCACCGTCGAGCGGGCGCGACCAAATGACCCGACGAGGAGCCTGTCATGGCAACCCAGGTCCAGATGTTCGATCCGGTCAAGTACAAGGCGACGAGGCGGGAGCAGTGGCAGAACGCCGCCGAGGCGTGGAGCCGCTGGGAGCCGACGCTCAAGGCCTGGCTCGACCCCGCGACTGTCGTGATGCTGGACCTGGCCGACATCGGCCCCGGCGTCGACTCGGAAGTGCGCCACGTCGTAGCCTTGCTTGGCCTTGACCTGCCACTGGTGGGCCTCGTAGATCGGCCCGACCAGGTGATCCCCATGGTGACCGCTTCTTGGCGTTCCCGGGCTGGTACGCCGCGGCCGCGACGCGGCGGAAGATGCCAATGCATCTGTCGCCGCCGTTGCGCGGAGCGTGGGGCAGAGGAGGGAGGCGCCATCGAGCGGCTGATCGGGTAACCAACGTACCGTAGGCATCGTGGTGGGACGCACCGGGACGGGCTGCTGCCCGCCGGTTGGAGCAAGAGAGGAGTCGAACGTGCCGTACAGATTGTCACGCCTGGGCTACATCGAGGTGCGGGTCCTCGATCTCGACGACGCCCTCCAGCACTACGTCAATGTGCTCGGCCTGATCGTGACCGGCCGCGAGGGGCGCCGGGCCTACCTGAAGGGCTGGGACGAGAAGCACGCCTACTCGCTGATCCTGACCGAATCGGACACCCTGGGCATGGAGCGGATGGCGTTCCGCACGGTCAGCCCGGAGGACCTTGAGTACTACAAGGATCGGCTGAAGAAGCTGAACGTCCCCTTCGCCACGATCGAGTCGGACTACAAACGCGGCGAAGCGATCCGCGCGGAGACGCCCTCCGGCCACACCGTCGAGCTGTATTACACCATGGAGTACACCGGCAACGTGCTGCCGGACGTCAATCCGCCGCCCTGGCCGATGGACCTGAAGGGTATCGGCGTCCCGCGGCTCGACCACTGCCTGGTGACCGCGGCCGACCCGACCAAGACGATCCGCTGGTTCGAGAACGTGCTCGAGCTGAGGCCGAGCGAGTACGTCCTCAACGGCAGCGGCGACCCGATCGCCGCCTGGCTCTGGCAGCGCCCGGCGCCGCACGACGTGGCGGTCGTGCCCGGCCCCGACGCCAAGTTCCACCACTGCGCCTTCGCGGTGGAGACGCCGGAGCAGGTGTTCCGGGCCTGCGACATCCTGGCAATGACCAAGACGAAGATCGATTACGGCCCGAGCCGCCACGGCATCACCCGCGGCACGACGGTCTACTTCTTCGACCCGTTCGGCAATCGCAATGAGACCTTCGGCGTGCACAGCGCCTACCAGCTCGATCCCGATCACAAGCCGATCTGCTGGACCGAGGACGCGCTCGGCCAGGGCGTATTCTATTACGAGCGCGAGATCATCGAGTCCTTCCTATCGGTGGTCACGTAGGGGGCCGACGGTCGGCAACCACCGCTCGGCAGTCGGGAGCCGCGGCAGCGGGCGCGTGGCCCCGACTGCCGGCGCAGGAGGGTGCAATGGTGCGGATCGGGCCCTCGATTACCCTGCAGCCGCTCGGCGTCACCGTCGAGGCGCGCCCAGGCGAGACCGTGCTGGACGCCTTGCTACGGAACCGGCTGCGGGTCTTCCACGGCTGCACGCGGGGCGGCTGTGGGGCCTGCCGGCTGCGGCTACTGGACGGCGCGGTAACATTCGGGCGCTACTCCAAGGGTGCGCTGGATGACGACGAGCGCGCCCGCGGCCTGTTCCTGTCCTGCATCTGCGTGCCGGAGGGCGATGTCGTCATCTCGCTGCTGGAGCCGCACGAATCGCGCTTTCCGCGGTGGATGCGGAAGCGATAGCGAGGGTTAGCGCGCCTCGGGTCTTGACAGACCGTCGCGCGGATTCCATAGTACGGCCTGAGTGCCTCCGAGCTGTGAGGCCAGCGCTTCGAGCAAGCGACCGGGCATTCAGTCGGGAGGACCGCCATGCAGTGCCCGCGGTGCGCGGCCCAGAACCGGGAAGCCGTCAGGTTCTGCGAGGATTGCGGGTCCGCCCTGAGCCTCGCCTGCCCCGGCTGCGGCGCGGGGGTCGTTGCCGGGAAGCGGTTCTGCGGCGCCTGCGGCGCGGCGTTGCCTGGCCATTCCCGCGACCACTCGATCTCCTCTCAGACTGCCGCCCCGAACCATCCGGCCGAAGGTGTCGCCGCCCACTCTGTCGCTGAGGCCGAACGCGGCACGGTAAGCCTGCTGGCCTCCGACCCGCCCTCGGGTGTCGCGGCCCCCACGGCCGAGCGTCGCCAGTTGACGGTGATGTTCTGCGACCTGGTGGACTCGACTGTGCTCGCCAGCCAGCTCGACCCGGAAGAGCTGCGCGAGGTGGTGCGGGCCTATCAGGAGGCCTGCGCCAAGGTGATCGCCCGTTTCGAGGGGCATATCGCCCAGTATCTCGGCGATGGCCTGCTCGTCTACTTCGGCTACCCCCTGGCGCACGAAGACGACCCCCAGCGGGCCGTGCGGGCAGGGCTGGGGGTTGTGGAGGCCCTGAGGCAGCTCAACCTGCACCTGGCGGATGAGCGCGGTGTGGAGCTGGCTGTGCGGCTGGGGATCCACACCGGGCCGGTGGTGGTGGGCGACTTGGGGTCGGACCAACGACAGGAGCAGCAGGCATTCGGCCAGACCTTGAACGTCGCCGCCCGCCTGCAAGGGATCGCGGTGCCCAACACCCTAGTGATCAGCGCCTGGACCTTCCAACTGCTCGGGGGGTTCTTTGCCTGCCGATCGCTGGGCACCCCGCCGCTGAAAGGCCTCGGCCAGCTGATGGAGGTCTATCAGGTGCTGTCCGAGAGTACGGCCCGCAGCCGCTTGGAGGTGGCCGGCAGCACCGGCCTGACCCCGCTGGTCGGCCGCGAGCAGGAGGTTGGGCTGCTGCTGGAGCGCTGGGAGCAGGTCAGGGAGGGGACCGGGCAAGTGGTGCTGCTGTGCGGCGAGGCCGGCATCGGCAAGTCGCGCCTGGTGCAGGTGCTGACGGAGCATGTGGCCGCCGAGCCCCGGGCCTGGCTGACGCCGTGCCGCTGTTCGCCGTATCACCGGAACAGCGCGCTGTATCCGATGATCGAGCTGCTGGAACGGGTGGCGCTGCGCTTCGAGCGGGAAGAGTCCCCGCCGCAGAAGCTCAGCAAGCTGGAGGGGTTCCTGGTGCAGTACGGGCTGCCGCTAGCCGAGGCCGTTCCGCTCTTCGCGGCCCTGCTCTCCCTCCCGCTCACGGCCGACTATGCGCCCCCGTCCATGTCACCGGAGCAGCAGAAGCAGAGGACCCTGCACGCCCTGCTGACCATCCTGCTGCGCATCGCCGCCCAGCAGCCCGTGCTCTTCGTCGTGGAGGACCTGCACTGGGTCGACCCGTCCACCCTGGAGCTGCTTAGCCTCGTAATTGACCAGGGCCCCACCGCCCCCATCCTGGTGCTGCTGACCTTCCGCCCGGACTTCAGCCCGCCCTGGGCGGGGCGCTCCCATCTCATGCAGATGACGCTGAACCGGCTGCCGCGGAGGCAGGCGACGGAGATGATCGCCCGGATAGCCCGCGGCAAGGCGCTGCCACCCGAACTGATCGAGCAGGTGGTGTCCAAGACCGATGGGGTGCCGCTGTTTGTGGAAGAGCTCACTAAGACCATGCTGGAGTCGGGCCTGCTCCGGGAGCGGGAGGATCGCTACGAGCTGACCGGCCCCCTGGCCCCGCTGGCCATCCCGGCCACGCTTCACGACTCGCTGATGGCACGGCTGGATCGCCTGGGGGCCGTCAAGGGCCTGGCGCAGCTCGGGGCGACGCTCGGGCGCGAGTTCTCCTACGAGCTGTTTTGGGCCGTCTCCCCGTGGGATGAGGAGACCCTGCGGCGGGGGCTGCGCCAGCTGGTCGAGGCGGAGTTCCTCTACCAGCGGGGCCTGCCGCCGCAGGCGACGTTCGTCTTCAAGCACGCCCTCATCCAGGACGCGGCCTATCAGTCCCTGCTGCGGAGCACGCGGCAGCAGTACCACCATCGCATCGCACGGGTCCTGGAGGCGCAGTTCCCGGATACGGCGGAGACCCAGCCCGAGCTGCTGGCCCACCATATCACGGAGTCCGGCCTGGCGGCGGAGGCGATCCCCTACTGGCAGCAAGCCGGCCAGCGCGCCGCGGAGCGCTCGGCCAACCTCGAGGCGATCAGCCACCTCAACAGGGGGCTGGAGCTGCTCGCCACGATCCCGGACACCCCGGAGCGCGCAGAGCAGGAGCTGGAGCTGCAGATCGCCCTCGGCCCGGCCCTCGCTGCCACCAAGGGCTATGGTGCCCTGGAGGTCGAGCGCGCCTACGCGCGGGCGCGCGAGCTGTGCCAACAGGTTGGCGGGACGGCTCGGCTCGTGCCGGCCGTCGCGGGACTCTGGTTCTTCTACCACGTGCGGGCAGAGTTTCGGACAGCGCTCGAGCAAGCGGAGTACCTCCGGACCCTCGCCGAGCGTGAGCAGGACCCGGCGCTTCAGATGCAGGCCCACTTCGCCCTCGGCTTGGACCTCTTCCACATCGGAGAGCTCGCCCGCGCACAGGCACACCTGGATGAGGGATTTGCCCTCTACGACCCGCAGTGGCATCGGGCCCTCGCTCTCCGCTACGGACAGGACCCCGGCGTGAGCTGCCGGGGCTACGTCCGGCCCCTGTGGCTGCTGGGCTATCCGGACCGGGCCCTGAGAGGCAGCCAGGAAGCCGTGGCCTTAGCCCGCGAGCTGGCCCACCCCTTCAGCCTGGCGTTCGCCCTCAACTGGGCCGCGACGGTCCACCAGTTCCGGCGGGAGGCCCAGGCAACCCAGGAGCAAGCCGAGGCGCTGATCGCGCTCGCGACGGAGCACGGATTCGGGCTCTGGGTGCCGTTTGCCACCGTCCTGCGCGGCTGGGCGCTGGCCGAGCAGGGACACAGCGAGGAGGGGATCGCGTGGATGCGGCAGGGCATGGAGGGTTGGCGGGCTACCGGGGCGGAAGTAGACCGGCCGTATTTTCTTGCACTGCTGGCCGAGGCATACGGGCGAGCAGGGGAAGTTGAGGCCGCGTTCGACCTGCTCGCTGAGGGGCTGGCCCTGGCCCACAAGTATGAGGAACTCTACTGGGAACCGGAGCTGCATCGGCTGAAGGGGGAGCTGCTGCTGAAGCAGGCTGCCAGTCAGGCAATTTCGGGAGCTGCTGCTGCGGAACCGTCCATAGTGGCCGAGGCGGAAACTTGCTTCCGGCGGGCCATCGACGTCGCCCGCCACCATGAGGCCAAATCGGCGGAGCTGCGGGCGGTGGTGAGCCTGAGTCGGTTGTGGCAGCGCCAGGGCAAGCGCGAGGAAGCCGACCAACGGCTGGCGGAGATCTACAACTGGTTTAGCGAGGGATTTGACACCGCGGATCTGCGAGAAGCTAAGACGATGCTCACGAAAGTGAGCTGAGTCCACCCCGTCGCATGGCGGCTGGCACGCTTGGTCCGGCGCGAACTCGTCAGGGGAAGAACTCCACGAAGGTAGAGTCCCCGTGAGATACCGTTGGCGAATTCCTGCGAGCGGGCATCACGCTTGCGGGCAGTGGTCGGTCTACGCCACTGCTTGGAGCGTGCGATGTCCCTCCACGTGCAGCCGATTGGCCCGATCCCCGAAGCGACCATTTCTTCTCGATCGCGGTCGGGATCATCCGCCGCCGTGCCCAGCTCCCACCCCCGCTTCCCGGCCAGCCCGGCCCTTCAGCCTCGTTGGTCCGGGTGTTCTCGAGGAGGCGTTCCGGCGCGCCGCCTTCCGCGAGGTCGCGACACGCGTCGTGCCGTCACCGCCACGCCTGTCGAGCGCGGCCGCGTGCGTCCGGTTCGAGTGGGAGTCGTTCGGGGCGCTCCACCAGATGCTGGCTGGCGTGAGCGAAGCGGACCGTGCGGCGGCATGGGACGAGATCGAGGCGGAGCTTCGCCAGTTCGAAGGCCCGAACGGCTTCGAGGTCCCGTGCGAGCTGATCGTCGGCGTCGGCGTCAAATAGGGAGCGACCCCCAGTCGAGGCAAGTCAGCGGAGTTCTCTTGGACCCGGAGACCCGGAGTTACCCTCTTGACAATCGCCGCGCCCTGCTGTTTAATTGGTCGAGTGACCTAATCGGGCGACCAATTAGGCTTTCGGGGTGGAGTAGTAGTAGTAGCTGCTCGTGAGCGCGGAGCCGCCCGCGCGGCTATCCTCGATGCGGCCGGCAGGATCCTGGTCCGTGACGGTGGGGCCAACTTCTCGACGCGTGCTGTCGCGGTCGAGGCCGGCGTCAACCAGAGCCTGATCCACTACCACTTCGGCACCAAGGAAAAGCTGATGCTCGCGGTCCTGGCCGACATGGACGCCCGCCTGCTGGAGCGCCAGGCCCGGATGTACG
>JACCZL010000088.1 GCA_013695975.1 Chloroflexota bacterium | reverse complement strand
TCGAGAGCCCGCCGATCGGCCGGCTCCTGCTGCGCTACGGCTACCACTTCTCCTCGCTGTTCGCGATCGTGGTCCTGCTCGCGCTCGGGCTGTCGCCGTTCCGCTCGGTGCTCTACGCGACCGTGCTCGCGTTCCTGCTGTCGTTCCTCGACCCCAAGTACCGCATGGGGCCCAAGCGGGTCGGGCAGGCGCTGGCGGCCGGCGCGCGGGCGGTGCTGCCGGTGGCGGCCACGTGCGCGGCGGCCGGGATCATCGTGGCGGTCGTCACGCTCACCGGGCTCGGGCTCAACCTGTCCTCGATCATCGTCGACGTCGCCGGCGGCAGCCTGTTCCTGTGCGCGCTGATGGCCGCGCTGGCGGTGCTGCTGCTCGGCCTCGCGGTGCCGGTCACCGCCTCGTTCATCATCGCCGCGGTGATCGTGTCGCCGGCGCTGACCAAGCTCGGCGTCGACCCCCTGGCGGCCTACATGTTCATCTTCTACTACGCGGTCCTCTCAGAGGTGAGCCCGCCCACCGCGCTGTCGGCGTTCGCCGCCGCGGCCATCACGGGCGGCAACGCGTTCAAGACGATGATGCTGACCTGGAAGTACACGCTGCCGGCCTTCCTGGTGCCGTTCGCCTTCGTCCTCACCGACAACGGCGAAGGGCTGCTGCTGCAGGGGTCGGTCCCCACCGTGGCGCTCGCCTTCGCGGTCTCGGCGCTCGCGGTCGCGGGGCTCGCGGTCGCCACCGGCGCATGGCTCGTGGGCCCGGCGCGGCTGCCCGAGCGCGTGCTGTGCGGCGCAGCGGGGCTGATCCTGCTCTACCTCGAGCCGCTGTGGATCGGGATCGGGATCGCCGTGCTGGCGATGGGCGTCGCCGCCCACCTGCTCGGGCGCCGTCAGGTACCGAGTACCGCACGCCCGTGAGCTCTTCCGAGGCCTTCCAGAGGCAGCGGCCGAGCTCGGGGTCGTAGGCGTCAGGGATCGCTTCGACCTCTCCGGGAAGCCGCGCATCTCGGCAGGTCCGAGTCGAGCCGCAGCTCACCGGCCCGCGCCCGGCTTGACGCAACCCGCCCGATCGCAGAGGCTTGACGCGCCACGGAGAACATCACCGTCGTCGCCCCGCCGCAGGGCGGAGGGGGCGTCATCGCCATCGGCGGCTCCTAGACGATCAGTTCCTGTCGGCCGCCGAGCATGAGCACCGTACGCGCGGCCTACACGCGGTAGAGGAACGTGTACGCGGCGGGCGAACCGCCCTGGACCCAGCCCTCGAGGCAGTAGCGGCACTTGGTGCCGTCGTCGGCCGGCACGTCGACCGTGCTCGGCGGGCGCCCCTGGACGACCGGAGCCTGGATGCGCCTGCCTTTCAGAGGGCCGTCGTCCAGCTCAGCGGTGATGGTCGGCCCGACGTCTTGGGTCAGTAACCGCCCACCTCGTCCGCAGCTTCCTCGGCCTCCTTGCCCGCATCCTCCGCGGCCTCGCCAGCCTTCTCGCCAGCCTTGCCGGCCTCCTCCTCGATCTGCTCCTGGGTCTGCCTGGCGTCGTTCTCGACGGCTTCCTCACTCCCGCACCCCGGGGCAGCGACGGCCAGCGCGGTGGCGAGGACTAGGACCAGGATCCGGAGGCGGGCGGGCATGGTTCGAGGTTACAGCTCGCCAAGGTGCGACACCGGTGCTACACTCCCGTCCGATGCCGACGAAACGTCGCCGCCACGCGATCACCGAGACGCCACCGATCCAGGCTGCGCTCGACGAGCTTCGCCAGGAGCTGGGCGGTGATCGCGTCGAGATGGGCGAGCTCGTGATCATCGGTGCCCAGGAGAAGGTCGCGCGGATGCGCGCGGGGCGAGAGGACACCGCCGGACTGCGCCGCCGCCTCGCGGACCGCGTGCGGCGCCAGGACATCCCGGCCGACCGTGCAGCCGCCGACGAGGTCCGTCGCGCCGGCTGGGCGCGCTCGTGACCGGGCGGCTCCTGCTCGACAACTCGGCGTGGGTCCGGCTCGGCGACCGGTCGCTGCCCGCTGAACGCGCGGGCGAGGTCGCCGACGCGCTCGAAGCCGGTCGGGTCGCCGCGTGCCTGCCCTTCCTCCTGGAAGCCGGCTACTCCGCCCGCAGCGCTCGCGACCATGACCAGCTGCTCAGCGAGCTGCTCTCCCTCCCCTGGGTCCAGATCGATCAGGCCGTCGAGCAGCGCTCACTCGATGCCCAGCGCCAGTTGGCTCGGGTTGGTCACCATCGCCTGCCGCCCGTCGACCTGCTCGTCGCCGCGCTCGCCGACCGTCACCGGCTCGCGGTCCTGCACTACGACCGCGACTACGACGTCCTGGCCGACAAGACCGACCTCGACTTCGAGAGCGTCTGGCTCGCGGAGCCGGGAGCGCTCTGAGAACACCGCCAGCGCCGCCCGACCCTCAAGGGCCGGACGGCGGCAGCGGCGCGGCTTCACCTACGCGTTGGAGAGCTCGCGCTCCGTCGCCTGGAGCACCGAGGCGCGGGCCTTGTGGGCGCGCTCGTAGGAGCGGACCTCCTTGGCGCGCTTCTCGTCGGCGGCCGACAGCGCGGTCTGGATCTCGGCCGCGGTCTGCTCGTCGTAGCCCGGCCACGGCTCGTTGCCGCGCAGCGTGGCGATGCGGTCGAGCACCGTCGTGCGGTTGTCGTTCTTGCGCTCGAACGCGTCGACCTTCGCGAGGTCGACCTGGGAGAGCTCGGTGAGCTTCGCCGCGATCTCGTCGGCGTTGAGCTTCCCGTAGCGGGCGATCGGGAGGTCGGCCTCGGAGGCCACGGCGCCCTTGACCTGGCCCTCGGCGCGCGCGACGCCGGGCACCTTGCGGGCCTGGCGGGTGGTGCGCTTCGCGCTCGCGGCGGCCTTCTTGGTGGCCTTCTTCGTGGTCTTCTCCGCGGTCCGGCCGGCGGCGCGGGCGCCATCGGCAGCGCCCGTCTTGGTGATGTCGTAGGAC
>JACCZL010000078.1 GCA_013695975.1 Chloroflexota bacterium | reverse complement strand
CCGCCACGACGCCCACCAGGAGCGAGACCCGCGTGCCATAGACCACCCGGCTCAGGATGTCGCGACCGAACTCGTCGGTACCCAGCAGGTACCGTGCCCCGGGCGGCGTCAGCTCGTCGCCGCGGTGCTGGACGATCGGATGGTAGGGGGCGATGGCCGGCGCCCCGAGGGCTACCAGCACGAGCAGGAGGAGCAAGGCCAACCCGAATGCTCCCATCGGATTGCGCACCGTGCGGAGGAGCGCCTGGCCGAGCGGATGATGGGGACGCCGCCACGAGGATCGGGCGCCTGGCACGGCGGTCGCGCCGACAACCGAGGCTGGCGACGGCGCTCGAGCGTGGGACTCCGCCATTAGCGACCAATCCCCCGAGAGAGTCGGATCCGCGGGTCGAACAGGCCGTAAGCGAGGTCGGTGACCAGGTTGACGAGGACGAAGGTCACCACCAGCAGGAGCAGCGTCCCCTGAACAATCATATAGTCGCGATTGCCGATCCCCTGGAGGATCAGTCGCCCCACCCCGGGCCAGGCGAAGACCGACTCGACGACGATCGCCCCGCCGAGCAGGCGTCCGAACTGAATACCCAGGACCGTGGCGACCGGGATCAAGGCGTTACGCAGGACGTGGCGCCGGATCACCAGCCACTCGCGGAGGCCCTTCGCTCGGGCCGTCCTGATGTAGTCTTCGTGCATGACCTCGAGCATCGAGGATTTCACGAAGCGGGAGAGGATCGCCGACTGGTTGAGGGCCAGCGTCACGGCCGGCAGGATCAGGAACTGGAGGGCGGCGACCGGTTCGCGTCCAAAGTCGCCGCGGCCCGAGGGGGGAAGCCAGCCCAGCACGAGCCCGAACAGGAGGATCATCAGGATGCCGAACCAGAAGTTCGGGACGGCGATGGCAAAGGCGTTGAACGACGAGACGATCCAATCGGCCGGGCCACGCTCCTTGACCGCCGCGAGTATCCCGGTCGGGATCGAGACCAGCAGCGCCAGGAGCAGGCCGGCGATCGTCAGCTCGAGCGTGGCCGGGATGCGCTGGGCGATCTGCTCGCCGACCGGCAGCTTGCTCGCGTACGAACGGCCCAGGTCACCCTGGAGCACCCGGCTCATCCACTGAGCGTACTGGATCGGCAGCGGCTGGTCGAGCCCGAGTTCCCGCCGCATCGCCTGGAGCACCTCGGGCGTCGCGTCGGAGCCGGCCAGGGCTAGCGCCGGATCGCCCGGCACCATGTGGAGCAGCGAGAAGACGCCCAGCGTCGACAACAGCACCACCGGAACCGCCTGCGCCAGCCGCCGCAGCGTGAAGCTCAGCATATGATGCCCACGCCTACTTGTTGAGCCAGGCGGCCTCCATGAGGCCCCAGTCTTCGAGGTTGAGCTGGTAGCCTAGCACATGATCGCGGAAGCCCCAGATCTTGACGTCGGGGGCGATCGAGAGGGTGAACGCCTCGTCGACGATCATCCGGTTGAGCTGGTCGTAGACTTCCTTCGACTTCGCGGCGTCGAAAGTGGTCGAGGCCAGCGTGGCCAGGCGCTGGTACTCTTCGTTGACGAAGCTGGCCGAGTTCTTGTCCTTGCGCCAGACGACCGCCTGCTCGAACAGCGAGGCCGGGTGCTTGCTGGCACGGCCGAAGGTGTGGGTAGCGACCAGGAAGTCGCCGTCGAGGAACTTCGGCCGCCAGGAGCCTTCCTCCTGGAGGTCGATCCGAGCGCGGATGCCGACCTGGGACAGATCGTTCTGGAGCTGCTCGGCCAGCTCGGCGTAGCCTGGCCGCGAGCGGGTGGTGAAGATCGTCGTCTCGAAGCCGTTGGGGTGGCCGGCTTCGGCGAGGAGCTGCCTGGCCCGATCCGGATTGTGGGCGTAGTGCTGGTTGAGCTGGCGGTCGTAGGCCGGCGAGTGGGGCGGCCAGGGGAGGCTCCACGGCTCGCTCACCCCGACCAGGTAGGTGTCGACGAACCGCTTTCGGTTGACGGCGTACGAGACCGCCTGGCGAACCCGCTTGTCGGTGAACGGCGGGCGGGTGGTGTTGAGGATGATGTCGAAGACGAGCGCACCGGCCGGGCCGGTCACGGCCTGGGCGCCGCGGACCGCCTCGAGGCGCTGCTTGTCGCGCGGCCGCAGCGGGCTCGCCATGTCGAGTGCGCCGGCCTCGAGGTTGATGATCAACGACTCGAAGTCGGGGAACGCCTTGAGGACGATCTCGTCGAGGTAGGGCTGACCGGTCTTGTAGTAGCCCTCGTGGCGGACCAGGCGGACCAGGTTACCGGGCTGCCACTCGGCCAGCTTGAAGGGGCCGCTGCCGTTCGGCTGCTGCTTGATATCTTCGAAGTTGTCCGAGTCCCAGATGTACATCAGGTCGAGGGCGTCGAACACCGTCGCCATCGGCTCGTCGAAGCCGATCTCGACCGTGTGCCGGTCGGCGGCTTTGGGATCCGTGAAGCGCTGGACCTGGGGACGGATGTTTGCCGCCGTCTTCGCGTCCTGGTAGCGGACGATCGTCGCGACGACGTCGTCGGCCGTGACCTCCTTGCCGTTGTGGAAGGTCAGGCCCTTCTTTAGCTTGATCTGCATCCGCTTGTAGTCACCGCTGAAGTCCCAGCTCTCGGCCATCTCTGGTTGCGGTTTCACGTCCTGGTCGAGGCGGA
>JACCZL010000061.1 GCA_013695975.1 Chloroflexota bacterium | reverse complement strand
CCGATGCCCTGAGCGTCTCGGGCGTGGCCCAGGCCTCAGCGCTCACTGGAGGCGACGTCGACATCCCAAGACGTGACGAGGCGGTCACACGATCCAGCGTTCGGCCACGGCGTCAATGAGGTCCGCGGGACGCCATGTCCCGGTGCGGAGCAACGTTACGGCGCCTCACGGAAGATCTGGGCGAAGGCGATCCGGCCTGAGGCATCGGTGGCGGCCCCCACCGCGAGCCAGTCGAACGACGGTTCGAGGATGTTCTTGCGATGGCTAGGGCTGCCCATGAGCGCTCGCTGCATGCGCTCGGGCCCGGCCGGATCGGCTGCCACCCACCGAGCCAGATTCTCGCCGGCGAGCCGATACTCCACGCCCCCTCCGGCCAGCAGGCCGGCGATGACGGGTTGCCCCGCGGCGTCGTAGTGGGAGAGCGCATCCTGACCGAGCTGGGCGGCGGCGCGGGCGCGGGCAAGCCCGAGCATCGTGGGATCGGCCTGGACGAGCGGGAACCCGTTGCGCAGGCGGTCCGCATTCGCCAGCTCGAAGAGCGCCAGCTCCAGGGGTGTGGCAAGGAGCGCGCTGGCGGGGCCGCGGGAGGGAGCTGTCGCGAGCTCAGGCACCGCCCGGCCGTTCGCTCGAGCGCCAGCCGCGGCTGAGGGAGGGGTGTCGAGGCGCGCGCCGGCCACGTCAACGTCTCCCGAGCCCGGCCGCGCCGTCAGGACGACGGCGAGGAGGAGAAGGCCGGAAAGTCCGGCAAGGACGCCTCTCTTCACGACACCTCCACGACCCGACGCGTTGGACCAACGCCGGGACCATCGATGCGGCTCGTGGCCGCCGGCGACACGATGAACACCCGCATAACGTGCAGCGCGACGCACAGGGGACACGAGGACACGAAATCTTGCAATTCTCAGGGCACAAACGGGCTCGGCCGTTCGCCGGACGCCCCGCAGCTTCGACCCATTGTGCCATGCATAGTCGCGAGTGTCAATCGCACTGTTGGAATGACGCGGGCTACGGGTGGGGGATCGCGGCCCGGCGGCCTCTACTCGATCCCCAGATACGCCTTCTGGACGGTCTCGTTCTCGCGGAGGCTGGCGGCGGTGTCGTCGAGGACGATCGTGCCGGTTTCCAGGACGTAGCCGCGGTGGGCGACCTGGAGCGCCATCAGCGCGTTCAACAGCCTGATGGTTGGGGAAGGGAACCCCTCGCCCGCTGCCTCGGAAGTTGGAAGCAGCGTAAAATCGAGTCGTGGATCCTCAACTCGAACTGGCGCGGGGGTTGCTGGCGGATGCCGAGCTGCTCCTAGCGCAGGGGCGGTATCGTTCAACGGCCTCCCGAGCCTACTACGCCGCGTACCACGGCTGCATCGTGCTGATGGAAGGGTTGGGTCTGAGGCCGAGCAACTACATCGGTCGAGGCGGCTGGCCCGCCAGCCGCTGGGAACATGGCATCATCACAGCAACGGTGGCCGCGGATCCACGCCTGAGCGGGGTCCTCACCAGACCGGTCGCGCTCCAGCTCCGCTGGCTCTATCTCCAGCGCATCCGAGCCGACTACCGAGCACGCGAGACCATCTCGACCCTGACAGCGCGGACGAGTACGATGCTGGCCAAGCAGGCCGTCGGCAACGTGGAGGAGTATCTCAATGCCCAACGTCCGTGACCGTCGCCAGACCTCTCTGGGCCAAGCGGTGGAGATGTTCAAGGCCGAGTTTGCCAAGCGCTATCCAGAAAGCCGCTTCCTCATCGACGGCGAGGGCTATGAGGACGAGGATCTCGACCTGAACATCTACGTCGACGGCGACCAGCTCGAGCAGGAGCAGTACGCAGTCGAGATCAGCCACACGGTCCAGTCAGCCACCGGCTATTTCATCCTGCCCTTTGTCCAGGCCGCCGCGGGATACTCGGAGAGATAGGGCAGGCGCCGCGCCGCCGAACGGCATTACTCGATCCCCAGATACGCCTTCTGGACGGTCTCGTTCTCGCGGAGGCTGGCGGCCGAGTCATCGAGGACGATCGTGCCGGTTTCCAGGACGTAGCCGCGGTGGGCGACCTGGAGGGCCATCAGCGCGTTCTGCTCGACCAGCAGGACCGTCACGCCCTGCTGGTTGATCTCCTGGACGGTGCGGAAGATCGTCTCGACCAGGATCGGCGCCAGGCCCATCGAGGGCTCATCCAGGAGCAGGATCTTGGGCCGCGACATCAGGGCACGGCCGATCGCCAACATCTGCTGCTCGCCACCGGAGAGGGTGCCGCCCTTCTGGCCGATCCGCTCTTTAAGGCGGGGGAACAGCTCGAAGATCCGATCGAGCTCGGCTCCGAGCTCGCCGCGATCCTTACGGGCGAAGGCGCCCATCTCGAGGTTTTCGAGGACGGTCATCCGGGAGAAGATCCGCCGACCCTCGGGAACCTGGCTGACCCCGAGCTCGACGATCCGGTGCGGCGGGAGGCTGTCGATCCGCTGCCCATCGAGGGTGATCTGGCCCCCGCGTGGCTGGAGGATGCCCGAGATCGTGCGGAGCGTGGTGCTCTTGCCGGCCCCGTTGGCCCCGATCAGGGTGACGATCTCGCCGTCGCGCACGGCGAGCGAGACTCCCTGCAGGGCGTGGATGTTGCCGTAGAACGTGTCGACGTCGCGGACTTCGAGGGTAGCCATAGGGGGCTACGCCGTGGCCGCGCGGCCGAGGTAGGCTTCGATTACCTTGGGGTCGCGCTG
Source organism: Chloroflexota bacterium (assembly GCA_013695975.1). Taxonomy (GTDB): domain Bacteria; phylum Chloroflexota; class UBA6077; order UBA6077; family JACCZL01; genus JACCZL01. The sequence continues at coordinate 9,019 of JACCZL010000061.1, read as the reverse complement.
GATCTCGTGCGGGGTGCCCTCGGCGATCTTGGCGCCGTGGTCGAGGACGGTGACGCGGTCGGAGATGCCCATGACGACCCGCATGTGGTGCTCGATTAGGAAGATCGTCAGACCCAGGTCGGCGCGCAGGCGACGGATCAGGTCCGTCAGGGCGTTGGTCTCCTGGGGGTTCATGCCGGCGGTCGGCTCGTCGAGCAGGAGTAAGGTTGGCTGGGTCGCCAGGGCGCGGGCGATCTCGAGTCTGCGCTGGTCGCCGTAGGGGAGGTTGCGGGCCCAGACGTTGTCGCGGTCCCGCAGGCTCACGAAGTCGAGCAGCTCGGCTGCCCGTTCGCGGGCCTGGCGCTCCTCGGCCAGCACGCCCGGCGTTCTGAGGATCGCCCCCAGAGCCGTCGCCTTTAGGCGAGTGTGCATGCCGACCAGGACGTTGTCGCGGGCACTCATGTTGCCGAAGAGGCGGATGTTCTGGAACGTTCGGGCGATCCCAAGCTTGGTGATCTCGTTCGGCTTGGCCCCGGTTATCTGGCGGCCGCGGAAGCTGATCGCGCCCGAGCTCGGGCGGTAGAGCCCTGCGATCATGTTGAAGAAGGTCGTCTTGCCGGCCCCGTTCGGGCCGATCAGGCTGATGATTGAGCGCTCCTCAATCGAGAAGTCGACCTCGTTGACGGCAACCAGGCCTCCAAACTGCTTGCTGACGTTGGTCGCGAGGAGGATCGGCTCAGGCGCGGGCATCGTGGAGCGACTCCTGGACGCCGGCGACGGTCGTGGCGGTGGCGGGCTTGGCGCCCCGCAGCTCGGCCTTACGCTGGGCGCTCGGGAAGATGCCCTCGGGGCGGAGCAACATCATCAGCACTAGGGCCAGGCCGAACAGCATCAGCTTGGAGTTGTTGAGGTCGACGATGGCGAGGAAGCCCAGGCCCGGTGTGGCGCTCAAGCCCCGAACGAAGCCCGCGGCGCTCTCGACCCAGATGAAATTAAAGGCCCCCATCACCAACCCGCCGAACAGGACCCCCCAGATGTTGCCGATCCCGCCCAGGATGACCATCGCCAGCAGCAGGATCGAGACGTCGAACTGGAACTGATCCGGCCCGATGAACTGGAGCATCGAGGCGTAGAGGGCGCCGCCGAAGCCGGAGAACGAAGCGCCGAGCCCGAACGCCAGCAGCTTGGTGCGGACCAGGTCGATGCCCATGCTCGCGGCGGCGATCTCGTCCTCGCGCATCGCCATCCAGGCTCGACCCAGGCGAGAGTTCTGCAGGCGCAGGATGATGAACACCGACAGCGCGCTGACGGCCACGATCAGGTAGTACCAGGGGATCTGGTCCGAGGCGAGCAGCTCGATCTCGCCAAGGTGCGGACGGCCGATCGGGTTCATCCCCTTCGTTCCGTTCGTGAGCCACTCCAGGTTGCGGATGGCCTGCGGCACGATCTCGCCAAAGGCGAGGGTCACGATCGCCAGGTAGTCTCCCCGCAGCCGGAGTGTTGGCGCCCCGAGGATGAATCCGAAGGTCGCCGCCACGACGAAGCTGATCGGCAAGGCGATCCAGAAATCAGCCTGGATCCCGGCCTGGACGAGCGGGCTCTGGGGAGCCGTCAGAAACGCGACGGTGTAGCCGCCGATGGCGAAGAAGGCCGCGTAACCGAGGTCGAGCAAGCCGGCGAAGCCGACGACGATGTTGAGGCCGAGCGCAAGCAGGACGAAGATCAGGATCGGGTTCATGCTGCCCATGCGCTGCCAGCCAAAGGCGCGGTCGAGCAGGGGATAAAGCAGGACGAACATGGCGAAAACGCCGATCAGGATCTGGTTGCGGCGGCGCTCGGAGAGCTCGGCCCAGTGCTGGGCGGCCGTCGCGCGCTGGGCCTCAGGCTGGTCGCGCGCTACGGTGCTCGGCGCCGCGCCCAAGGGCGTAGGGTCGTCGACGCTTGCTTCGCGGGCCCGCGGCTCGGCGGCCGAGGTCCCGACTCGTCCATCCTCAGGCGGCGAGGGCTGGACGTCGGACGGTCGACCGGTCCGCGACTCGTCGGCCATCGCTCAGGCCCGCTCGGGGGTCGCCTCGCCAAGGAGGCCGGTCGGCTTGAAGACCAGGATCAGGATCAGCATCCCGAAGACGACCGCCTGGGTCCAGCGGGGGTCGAACAGGAAGTCGCTCGCCGCGGCAATGACGCCGATCAGCAGGCCACCGAGAAAGGCGCCCTGGAGGTTGCCGACACCCCCGAGGACGGCGGCGGTGAAGGCGAGCAGGCCGCCTCGGAAGCCCTGCAAGTACCAGGCGGTGTTGTTGTAGAGTCCGAAGATGAGCCCGGCCGCGCCGGCCAGCGCACCGCCGAGGAGGAAGGTCAGGGCGATGGTCTGGTTGATGTCGATGCCCATCATCGCGGCGGCCTCACGGTCCTGGGCCGTCGCCCGCATCGCCTTGCCGAGGCGGGTGCGGGTGACGAACAGGCTCAGGCCAATCATGAGCGGCGCCGCCAGCAGGATCACGAAGAGGTCCTTGACGGTGAAGAAGATCGGGGTAGTGATCCGCAGGATGTCGCGGAAGATGTCAGTATTGAGGCTCGGGTGCGGGCTCGGGAAGTCGACTGGTGAGGCGCCCTTCCAGTGCAGGCCCAGATTGACCAGGATGAACGAGACCCCGATGGCCGAGATCAGGGGGGCCAGCCGCGGCGCCCGTCGGAGCGGGCGGTAGGCCAGCCGCTCGATCGTCATGTTCAGCAGGGCGCAGGCGACCATCGCGACCAGCAAGGTCCCGATGACGAGGAGCGGGATCAGCGGCTCTGGGATCTGCGAGGCCCGCCGCACCCCGAGCAAGCTCGGCACCCAGGTCATCATCGTCAGCGACATCATCGTCCCGAGCATGAAGACGTCGCCATGGGCGAAGTTGATCAGCTCGATGATCCCGTAGACGAGGGTGTAGCCCAGCGCTACGAGGGCGATGATCGCCCCGTTCGCCAGGCCGATCAGCAGGATCTGGATGGCGGTTTCGTACCAGGTCACCGTGACACTCCCGACACGTGAATCGAAACGCGCGTGATGTGGAGCGTAAGCGTAGGGCTTCAGCGACAGGATTGCAAGCTTCGCTCGCGCGGAGAGGGGGCTATGCGCTCCCTCTACGCCGTGTACGTTTGAGGAACAGCGTGTACTCACCAGCCTTCGCGCTCGCGACCCCCGCCAGCTCCCAGCCTTGTGCGCCTAGCTCGTTCAGTCGCGCGGTAGCGTAGCCGCGGCTGCTCAGGTCCCCCTCACGTCCCTCACTATCCTCCCATCGTCTCCCGTCGACCCATACCTCGAGGTATTCCCACTCTTGCATGGAGCCGCTCCTTCGCGATCTTCACGCCGCGTGCCGAATGCCGACCGGGCCGGCTTTCATGACCTGGCCGGGGAGGTCGCGGCCGAGGATTTCGGACATGCGTTGGGCGCAGCGGATCAGGGCGTCGAGGTCGAGGCCGGTCTCGATGCCCATCTCGTGGAGCATGTGGACGACGTCCTCGGTCGAGACGTTGCCGGTCGCCTTTGGGGCGAAGGGGCAGCCGCCGATGCCGCCGATCGAGGCGTCGTAGATCTGGACGCCGGTCCGCAGGCCGGCCACGACGTTGGCGAGACCCATGCCGCGGGTGTTGTGGAAGTGGAGGCCGAAGGGGACCTCCGGCCAGCGCGAGCGGATGCCGCCGAGCATCCGCTCGACTTGCACGGGGTTTGCCATGCCAGTCGTGTCGGCCAGGCCGACCTCGTCGACGCCCAGCTCGAGCAGCCGTCCGACGATCTCCTGGACCCGGACCTCTGGAACGTCGCCCTCGTAGGGGCAGCCGAAGCTGGTCGCGATACCGGCGCTGACCGGCACGCCGGCCTCGCGGGCGACCGGGATGATCTGGGCGATGCCGGTCAGTGAGTCGTCGACCGTCATCTTGATGTTCTTCAAGTTGAAAGTGTCGCTCGCGGCGAGGACGACGACCAGACGGTCGGACCTGGCCTCGAGCGCCCGCCGCGCCCCGACCAGGTTCGGGACGAGCGGCTCCCAGGACAGGCCGGGCGGGCGCTCGATCGCCCCCATCACGACGGCGGCATCGGCCATCTGGGGCACCGCCTTCGGGCTGACGAACGAGGTGACCTCGATGCGCGTGAGGCCCGTGCGGGCGAGGGCATTGGCCATCTCGATCTTTTGCTCGGTCGGCACGAACGCGCCCAGGCTCTGGATCCCATCGCGCGTCCCCACCTCCCGCATCGTCACAACCTGTGGCAGCCCCATCATCGACCCTCCAATCCTCATCGTGGCCGCCAGCGGCAGCATCCGGCATTGTAGCGGGCTACAATCGCCCGGAGCCCCTGGAGACGACTTGCACGAGCCAGCGCCACCCGAGACGACGGTCGAGACGTTCTTCGAGGTCGACATCCGGATCGGGCGGATCCTGATGGCCGAGCCGCTCGCCGGGGCCCGCAAGCCGGCCTATCGACTCGAGCTCGACTTCGGCCCGCTCGGCACCAGGCGCTCGACCGCCCAGCTCACCGCCCTCTACACGCCCGAGCAGCTCGTCGGGCGGCTGGTCCTGGCCGTGGTCAACTTCCCGCCCCGCCGCGTCGCCGGCGTGGATTCCCAGGTGCTCGTGCTCGGCGTCCCCGACGAGCGCGGCAACGTGATCCTCCTCGCCGTCGAACGCGACGCCCCGCTCGGCGGCCGCGTCTTCTGAGGGTCGCCGTGGCCGGTGTCAGCCGGCCGTCCTGACGCGATCCGCTTCGACCCGGCGGGCGATCAGGCCGAAGATCGCCGCGATGAGCAGGACCAGGCCGAAGACGAGCGCGCCCTGCTCGAAGCCGGTCGCCCAGGTGCCGGCCAGGGCGTAGAGCACGGCCGCGGGCAGCGAGCCGGCCAGCGACGCCAGGGCCGCGCGGCCCCAGCCGAGGGGTGAGGCGCCGGCCAGGATGGTGACCAGCTCGGCGACCAGCGGCACGGGGCGGGTCACGACGATGGCGAGGGCGCCCCAGCGGGCCAGGAGGTGGTCGGCGTAGGCCCGTTCGGCGGGCGACAGGAGCCGTGCCAGCAGGGGACCGCCGCGCCGGCCGATCGCGAAGCCGACGAGGGCGGCACCCATGCTCCCGACTAGCGAGAGGAGCGTCCCGAGCGCCACGCCGAAGAGGGCCCCGTGGGCGATCATGACCAGGTTCGAGGGCACCGGCAGGACGACGTCGACGACGAGCAACCCGACCCCGACCAGCGCCGCCGCCAGACCCCCACTCGCCAGCCAGGGCGCCGGGTTGGTCAGAAGGGGGACGCCAAGCGCTTCGACCAGCAGGAAGAGGGCCAGCAGGAGGAGCAAGATCAGCCCGCTGATCGCCCAGTAACGTCTCATCCCCGCCCCCAACGCGCGCGCTGAGTGTACTACACTGTATGACAGCATGATCGGAGGTTTCCCAGTGACGACCGAGCTATTCTCGCTGCGCATGAACAAGGAAACCCACGACCGGCTCGCTGCCCGGAGCCGCGAGATAGGCGAGTCGAAGTCGCGGCTGGCTCAGCGCTACATCGAGGAGGGGCTGCGGATGGAGGCCCACCCGGGCATCTTCTTCCAGGATGGGCCGACCGGACGGCGGGCCGTGGTGCGGGGCGGGCCGGACGTCTGGCAAGTCATCAGCATCACGCGGAGGTTCGACGGAACTTCGGATGACATCCTCCGAGAGACGATGGACTTCACCGGTCTGGACCAGCGGCGGATGAACGCGGTTGTGCGGTACTACGCCGAGTACCGCGACGAGATCGACGAGTGGGTTCGCCTCAACGACGAGGAGGGCGACCGCCACTACGCCCAGTGGCTGCGGGAGCAGGAAGTCCTCGCGCGTTGAAGCTCCTGCTCGACGCCATGTTCAAGCCCGAGATCGCCCGCCAGCTCCGGCAGCGGGGTCACGACGTCATCGCGGCGACGGAGCGGCGCGACCTGGCCGACCTCCTCGACCCGGAACTGTTGGCCGCCGCGCAGGCCGAGGAGCGCGCAGTGGTCAGTAACGATGTCCGAGGTTTCGTGCGACTCGACCGGGTCTATCGCCAGCAGGGGCGCTCGCACTACGGCGTGATCCTGACCTCGGACCGCCACTTCGATCGCAACACGGAACGGAGCATCGGGCAACTCGTCCTGGCCTTGGACGCCTTTTTGCGCACCCAGCCGCCCGAGTCGAGCGCCACCAGCCTGGTCTACTGGCTGCGCTAGCCCACCGTTGGTACCCTAATCCCGAGATCGAGCGCTCGAGGACGCCGTGGACACCCCGACCCGCGAAGTTTACTGGAACATCGGCCACCAGTATCTCTGGGTGATGTACTTGCTGCTGGCCATCACCGTTGGGACGATGGCCTACGCGGTGTACCGCTACATCCGGATCTTCGCCCCTGGCAAGCCGGCCGACCGCTTCGGCGACGTCGGGGCGCGGCTGGGGGCCTTTTTCGCGCATGGTGTCGGGCAGGGACGGACCCTCCAGCGGCGCTACTCGGGGCTGAGCCACGCCGCGTTCAGCTTTGGCTTCCTGATCCTCTTCGCCGCCACGACGGTCGTCTTCATCCACGAGGACCTCAACCTGCGCATCATGCAGGGCGGGTTCTACCTCTGGTTTCAGTCGCTGACCGTCGACATCTTCGGCCTGCTGGCGATCGTCGGTGTCCTGATGGCGATCGCCAAGCGGTTCGCCGGCGGCCGCGGCGACCGCCTCTACCACCCGCTCGACCCGCGGACGCTGCTCGACGACGGCCTGATCCTGGGCGGCTTTCTCGTGATCCTGCTCACGGGCTACGTCCTGGAAGGCATCCGGATCGTCGCCACCAACGATCCCTGGGGGGACTGGTCGCCGGTCGGCAAGGCGTTCGGTTCCGTCTTGCAGGCCTCCGGCCTTGGGGTCACCACCCTGCTCGGGATCCACGCGTTTAGCTGGTGGTTCCACCTGGTCCTGGCCCTGGCCTGGATCGCCTACATCCCCTACTCCAAGCTCCGCCACGTCGTCTTCTCGCCGGCCAACATCTACTTCCGACGGCTCGAGCCCCGCGGCCAGCTTGACTACGTGGATGTCGAGAAGGCGTTCGAGCAGGACCCACCGGCGGTTGGCGTCGGCAAGATCGAGGATCTGACCTGGAAGGACCGTCTCGACACCCAGGCTTGCACCGAGTGCGCTCGCTGCGAGCTGGCCTGCCCGGCCAGCCGGACCGACAAGGCCCTGTCGCCGTTCATGCTGATCCTCGACCTGCGGAACCAGCTCCTGACCCAGGCCGGGCCGCCGATGGCCCGCGCCCGACGCGACCGAGGCGACGGGGCCGACGCCCCGCTGGACGGCGAGCGGGTCGAGCCGAACACCGATCCGGTTCGCGAGTCGGTCTCGCTAGTCGGCGACGTCATCACCGACGCGGTCCTCTGGGACTGCACGACCTGCTACGCCTGCATGGAGGCCTGCCCAGTTTTCATCGAGCACGTCCCGAAGATCGTCGAGATGCGCCGTCACCTGGTGATGGTCGAGAATCGTTTCGAGCCGGAGCTCCAGCGGCTGTTCGACAACCTCGAGGCGGCCGGCAACCCGTGGCGATTCCCGCGGACCGACCGCGCCAAGTGGGCCGACGGCCTGGAGGTCCCGATCCTCGGCCAGGACGTGACGGTCGACGAGGTCGACGTGCTCTACTGGGTCGGCTGCTTCGCCTCGTACGACGAGCGCAATCAGAAGATCGCCCGCGCCCTGGCCGGCGTGCTCCGATCGGCCGGCCTCCGCTTCGCCATCCTCGGCACGCAGGAGACCTGCACCGGCGACCCGGCCCGGCGGGCTGGCCACGAGTACCTCTGGCAGATGCTGGCGGGCGAGAACGTCGCTACCCTGAACGAGCTAGGCGTCGGGGACCGCAAGAAGACGATACTGGCCTCCTGCCCGCACTGCTTCAACACCTTGAAGGACGAGTATCCCCAGCTCGGCGGCCACTACGTCGTCCGCCACCACGCCGACTACCTGGCCGAGCTGGTCCGCGAGGGCACGCTCCAGCCGACGGTCGCGCTCGACGCCAGCGTGGCTTACCACGACCCTTGCTACCTGGGCCGCTACCAGGACATCTACGACCAGCCGCGCGAGGTGCTCGGGGCGATCCCCGGCCTGGAGCTGAAGGAGGTCTCAGCCGGCTGCCGCAACAAGGCGATGTGCTGCGGGGCCGGCGGGGCCAAGATCTTCTTCGAGGAGCGGCGCGGCACGCGGATCAACCACCTGCGGATGGAGCAGATCCAGGCCGAGCACCCTGAGCGGGTGGCGACCGCCTGCCCCTACTGCATGGTCATGCTCGAGGACGGCGCCCGCGCCAAAGGCGTCTACGACGAGCTGCCGATCCTCGACATCTCGGAGTACCTGCAGGGCAGCCTGGTGGCCCGCACGAACGGCGCGGCAATGGACGGGACTCAGTAGCCGGAGCTATGAGCCTTATCCGAGAGATACCCGGGCGCTGTCCCCTCTCCCTCCCGAGGGTTAGGGTGAGGGCTGCCCCGCTACTGCCGAGCTTTCGTGTAGGCCAGTAGCCCTCACCCCAGCCCTCTCCCAGAGGGAGAGGGGGCACTGGCTCAGCGGTTCGGCTTCGAGATCTGCTCGAGGGTCTCGCCGGAGAGCGTGTCGTCGCCGAGCTCGCGGGCGACATCGCCGAGGGCGACGATGCCGACCAGCTTGTCGTTGCGATCCATGACTGGCAGGCGGCGGATCTGGCGCTGGCTCATGATGGTCGCGGCCGAGCGGGCCGTCTCGTCCTCGAAGACCCAGGTCAGCTCCGCCGACATCGCCTGGCGGACGGGCGTCTCGTTGGGGTCCTTGCCCTCGGCGGTGACGCGGACGCTGATGTCGCGGTCGGTCACCATGCCGAGCAGGCGCTCGCCATCGCAGACCGGCAGGGCACCGACGTCGAGATCGCGCATCTTCCGAGCGACCTCGGCGATCTTCGCGTCGGGGCTGACCACCTCGGGTTTGCGGGTCATCACGTCGCGGACCATTCTCGACGGTTCGCTCATCGCTTCGTCGGCGCTGCCGTTCGAGGAC
>JACCZL010000053.1 GCA_013695975.1 Chloroflexota bacterium | reverse complement strand
AGAGGATCCCGTAGGGACGGGGTGGGGCAAGCCCCACCCCTACATGAGAACTCGCGCCATGACCCGCCCCTGTGAGCGAGGGAAGGGGGGATAAGGAGGTGTTCCCGCAGCAGGTGGTGAACGGGCTGCTCCTGGGGAGCACCTATGCGCTGGTGGCGCTCGGGTTCACCCTGGTGCTGGGGGTGCTGGGGCTGCTGAACTTCGCGTTGGGGGAGACGTTCATGGTCGGCGCCTTCGTGGGCTTGATCCTCCTGACGGCCCTGAAGGTCCCGCTCGCGGTGGCCCTGCTCGGCGCGATGGCCACCGGCGCGGCGCTGTCGGTGGTCGTCTACGTCGTCTCGTTCCGGATGGTGCGCAAGGAGTACTTCGCGGCGCCGATCCTCAGCACCCTCGGGGTCGGGACCGTGCTCAGCGCCGGCGCAGCCAAAATCTGGGGGAGCGAACACCGCGCCTTTCCGGACGTCCTCCCCTTCGACTTCTACGACCTCGGGCTGGTCGAGGTGTCGCTGCCGCAGGTCGTCATCATGCTCCTGGCGACCGGGCTGATGGCTGCCCTCTACCTGCTGGTCACCAGGACCAAGATGGGGATGGCGATCCGTGCGATCGCCGAGAGTCCTCAGACTGCCTCGCTGCTCGGCGTGCCGGTCGAGCGCCTGATCCTGCTGACGTTCGTTCTCTCCGGGGCGCTGGCGGGCGCCGCCGGCGTCCTGACCGGCATGGTCTTCCACACGATCAACCCGTTCATCGGCTTCAACGCGACGCTCAAGGGGATGACGGTGATGGTCCTGGGTGGCCTGGGCAACATCCCCGGGGCGATGCTGGGCGGGCTGCTGATCGGGATGATCGAGACGCTGAGCGTCGCCTACGTCTCGGCCACCTTCCGCGACGCCCTGGTCTTCGCCATCCTGATCGCGGTCTTGCTGCTCCGACCCCAGGGCCTGCTTGGCACCCGCACCCACGAGGAACGCGTCTAGCCATGTCCCTCTACACTGAGGGTGTGCTGATCCTGGTCGGGATCAACGTCCTTCTGGCGCTCGGCTACTGGATCACCGTCAACACCGGCCAGTTTGCGTTCGGCAACGCCGGTTTCATGGCCATCGGCGCCTATCTGTCGGCCATCCTGACGCTGAAGCTCGGCTGGCCGCTGATCCCGGCTATGCTCCTGGCCGGATTGACGGCCGGGCTGATCGGCGCGGCCGTGGGCCTGCCGGCCCTACGCCTGTCGATGCTGTACCTGGCGATGGCGACGCTGGGCTTCGCCGAGCTGGTCCAGATCGTCTTCGTGAACTGGGCCTACGTCGGCGGGGCCGCCGGCCTGTCGGGGATGCGCGGGACGAGCTTGCCACTCGTGGTGGTCGTCGTGGCCCTGGTCATGGCCTACCTCTGGCTCGTCTCCCGCTCGCGGGTCGGCCTGGCCTACGCCGCCGTGCGCGAGGACGAGGCCGCCGCCCGAGCGGCCGGGCTGAACGTGACCTGGATCAAGGTGATGGCGTTCGGCCAGGGAGCGCTCGTGACCGGGATGGCCGGAGCGCTCTACGGACACCACTTGCTGTTCATCGCGCCGGCCAACTTCGGCGTGCATCAGTCGCTGAGTATCGTGCTGTACGTCGTCTTAGGCGGGCTCCAGACGTTCTGGGGACCGGTCGTCGGGGCGACGGTCCTGACGCTGGCGCCGGAGGTCTTCGACTTCTTGAAGGACTGGTATCTGCTCGTCTACGGCCTCCTGTTCGTCGTGCTGATGATCGTGCGCCCGCAGGGGCTGATCGGGCGCTCGCGTCGGAGGTGGGTGCAACGACGCCCTGCCGCGCAGACCCACGTTGCCAGGGAGGCCGCCGTTGGACCCCCCGATCCTGCGGGCTAAGGGGCTGACCAAGCGGTTTGGCGGGCTGCTGGCCGTCGACGCGGTCGACCTGGACGTGGCGCCCGGGCAGGTCCACGGGGTGATCGGCCCCAATGGGGCCGGCAAGACGACCCTGTTCAACCTCGTGTCCGGCTTCGTCTCACCCGACCAGGGCAGCCTGCTGTTCGGCGACCGCGACATCACGCGCCTGCGGACCTACGAGCGGACTGCCCTGGGCATCGTCCGCACGTTCCAGAACATCCGCCTGTTCCGCGGCCTGACGGTGTTCGAGAACATCCTGGTCGGCCAACACACCCGCGCGCGCCCGGGTGCCTTCTCGATCTGGCCGGTAGTCAGCCCACGCGAGCGGGAGCTGCGCCAGCAGGCCGAGGAGCTGCTCGAGCTGTTCCGACTCGTCGACGATCGCGACCGCCTGGCATCCGAGCTCCCGTACGGTGCACAGAAGCGGCTCGAGATGGCCCGCGCGCTGGCGGCGTCGCCGTCGGTGCTGCTGCTCGACGAGCCGACGGCCGGCATGAACGAGCAGGAGTCGGAGGAGATCGCGACCGAGATCCTGGCGATCCGCGGGCGCGGGGTCACCGTCGTGCTGGTCGAGCACGACATGAACGTCGTCATGCGGACGAGCGACGTGGTGACCGTCCTGAACTTCGGCGTCAAGATCGCCGAGGGATCGCCCGAGACGATCCAGGCCGACCCCGAGGTGCGGCTGGCGTATCTCGGCGAGGACGAGGCCGAGTGAACGCGGCCGAGCCCCTGCTCGAAGTCCGCGGCGTCGAAGCCGGCTACGGCGGCATCCTCGCGCTGAAGGGGGTCGACCTGACGGTCGGCCGAGGCGAGCTGGTCTGCCTGGTCGGCGCGAACGGGGCCGGCAAGACGACCCTGTTGCGCGTCATCTCGGGGCTGATCCCGCAACGCCACGGCTCGGTGATCCTGGCGGGTCGGGACATCTCGCGCGAGCGAACGGACCAGCGGGTCGGGCTCGGGCTGGTCCACGTGCCCGAGGGCCGCGACATCCTGCG
>JACCZL010000032.1 GCA_013695975.1 Chloroflexota bacterium | reverse complement strand
TGTCCCGCCCGCGGCAGCAGAAGCGCTGGGGTAACTACTTCGCCTGTCCCATGAAAGGTGTCACGATCAGGGGACTGTCACCCGCCGGACCCGCGACTATCGCGCTGCTGCAGCTTAACAGCGACTGTCTAATGCAAAGGTGCAACATCTGGATGCTGGTCGGCCTGCAACCCCCTTTGAAGTAGCCGACCTGCACGGGTAGCACGGCCGCTCAGCGAACCGTCCGATCCCGTGCCTACAGCTCATACGTACTGTCGGACCTACCAGGTTTGGGGTGGCGGAGGACAGATTCGAACTGTCGACCAAGGGCTTATGAGTCCCCTGCTCTACCACTGAGCTACCCCGCCGTGACCGCTGGCCGGAGCGCCAGGCTCGCGGGGTCGCGCGCTGGCCCACCGTGTTCCGGCGGCAAGGGCAAGTATAGCATGGCGCTGGGCGAGTGGCGGATCGGGGTCTCGACCGCCCATAATGGCGGGAATGGCCCTTCGATCGCTCCTGTTCGTGCCGGGGCACCGGGCTCGGTTCTACGAGAAGCTCGGCGAGTTTCGCCCTGACGCGGTGATCCTCGACATCGAGGACGCCGTCCCGCCGGCCGAGAAGCCGGTGGCGCGGCGGATGATCCGCGAGCGGTTGGGCGGACCGCTGCTCGATGGCCTTGCCGTTTTTGCGCGGGTGAACGCTGTCGGGACACCGTTCTTCCGCGACGACGTCCGAGGGGTGGTGGCCGAGGGGCTGGACGGGATTTTCCTACCGAAAGTCGAGACTGCCGATCAGCTCCGTGAGGCCAACATGATCCTGGCCCAGTCCGAGCTGCGGGTCGGGCTGAAGCTGGGGTCGATTCGGCTGGTTCCGATCCTCGAAACGGTCAGGGGCGTGCTCAGGGCTCAGGAGCTGGCCGGCGCGGCGCCGCGTGTGCTCGGGGTGACCTTCGGGGCAGAGGACTTCACGCTCGATCTCGGGGTCGAGCGCAGCTCGGACGGATTCGAGTCTCGCTTTCCTCGGGCCTGGGTCGCCCTGGCCGCCCGCGCGGCCGGCGTGCTGGCGCTCGACACGCCCTGGACCGACATCGGCGACCGAGATGGCTTGGTCCGAGAATCCCGGGAGGGGCGGCAGCTCGGCTACACCGGCAAGCCGGCGATCCACCCCAGCCAGATCCCGACGATCAACGAGGTCTTCGCCGCGTCGGCGGCCGAGCTGGAGCACGCGCAGCGGGTCGTCCAGGCGTACGAGGCAGCGGTCGCCCGCGGCACCGGCGCGATCAATCTTGATGGCAAGCTGATCGACGTCCCGATGGTCGAGCGGGCTCGCCGCGTCCTGAGCAGCGACACAGGGCGGTAGCGGACGGCGAGACGCACCTTCGTCTGCTATCGCTCTACCGCCCTGTGTCGCTGCCGCCCTACGTAAAGCGGGCCGCGGTTGACGCGGGGGTTGGGTCGAGAACGAAGTAGCTGCGGCAGGCGCGATCGAGGAGGTCGGGCTCCATCGCGGGCGGTCGGCCGAGGTACTTGGCCTGGGCAATGAGCTGATTGACGAGGTCGCGCGGCTGGACCATCCGGAGCGGGCGGTTGTAGGGCTGCCACCAGGTCCGCAAGAGCCACTCGAAGCCGGCGGGGTCGAAAGGGACCCGCTTCGCGGCGCAAACGACCTTGAAGACCTGGGCGAACTGCGCTTCGGTGGGGTCGTCGACCGCGACGCGGAACCGCACGCGACGCTGGAATGCCTCGTCGGCGAGGTCGGCCGGGTTGAGGTTGGTGGAAAAGATCAGGAGCTGGTCAAAGGGGACTTCGAGTCGCTTGCCGGTCTGGAGCGTGAGGTAGTCAATTCGGCGCTCGAGGGGGACAATCCAGCGGTTCAGGAGCTCGACCGGACGGACCATCTGGCGTCCGAAGTCGTCGATCAGGAACGTTCCACCGTTCGCCTTCATCTGGAGTGGCGCTTCGTAGAATTTGGCGACGCCGTTCCAGGTGAGATCGAGCGACGCCAGCGTCAACTCGCCGCCGGCGACGACGACTGGGCGCCGCACCCGCGTCCAGCGGGTATCGTAGCGGCGGGTTGTCTGCTCGTCGGTCGGCCGATGGTTGAGGTCGTCGTAGACCATGATGATCGAGCCGTCGACTTCGATCGCGTGCGGGACGAAGATGGCGCCGCCGATCATCCTGGTGATGCGCTCGGCGATCGCCGTTTTGCCGTTGCCGGGCGCTCCGTACATGAAAATTGAATCGGCGGCGTTGACGGCCGGACCGATCCGATCGAGCAGCTCCTCGCCAATCACCAGGTCGGCGAAGGCGGCACGGAGATTGTCGCGCCGCACAACCACTTCGCCGATGGTCTGGGCCCGAGCCGCGGCCACGTACTGCGCGAGCGGGACTGGAAGCGGTCCGTGATACCAGGTACGCTGCAGGGCCTCGTCGGCGCGCACTCGTCCCTTGGGGGCGAGGGCGTAGACGTAGCCGGAGTCGATCACCGACTTCTGGCCGACACGCTCGAAGACCTGGTCACGGGTCAAACCATGCACCAGTGGTTGGATCGCTATATAGGGCAGGCCGGAGCCCGCTGCGAGCTCGGCGCCGGTCATCTGCAGACCAAAGTAAAGCAGACGAACCAGGTGGTCCTCGACGGTCGGAAGCATCAGCCCGCTCTCTTCGATCGTCTGCGGTGGCGATGGCCAGAAGGCAGGGGCGTCGGCAACGGGGGCGGCGCCGTTCCGCTGCTGGCTCTGAGCCAGGCCGGTGGGGGTGGCTGGCAGCGTGCTCGTACTCACTGGTTGTCCTCGCACGTTCGTGTCAGGAGGTGGCCGCGTTGGTGAAGCGGATTGCCCACGTGAGACAACGTCGGAGGTGGGCGACAGGGGTCGGGCGAGCGTCTGCTCAGCGCACAGGGCGCCACGCTCGGGCCTGGTGGCCCACGGCAGCGAAAATCGCTAGCGTGGGTTCGTCAGGGCGGCGCGGGCGCGGGCGACGCCCTCTACGAGGCGGGGGTCGCCAGGGCGCTGGGCCGTGCCCTGTTCATACGCCGCGAGCGCCTCAGCGGGTCGACCGAGGGCGAGGAAACTGTCGCCGAGGAGGGTGAGGAACAGACTGCGCTGGGTACGATCTGATGGCGGGAGCTTCGACAGGCCGGTCTGGGCGCTCGCCGCCGCGGCTTCGAATCTGCCGCCCGCCAGTTGGGCGACGCCGAGCCAGTAGTATGGCTCCTCCTCGTCGGGGATCTCCCGTGTCGCGAAGCGCAGGAGTGGTTCCGCCTCGACAAGACGTCCGGCCTGGGCGAGGGCGAGGCCCCGCTCTAGCTTGTCGGCGTCTTCCTCGGCGATGCGACCGGCACGATCAATCGCCGCGAGCGCCTCGTCGTAACGCCCGGCCTCACGATAGACTCTCGCGACTTCCAGGTGGGCGTGGTGCTCCGGCCACCCTCCGAGGGCGATGAGACTGTCCAACCGCGCGATCACTTCCTCGGTCGTGTCTCCGCGCTCTCGCCCGATCCGAGCGATCCGCTCGTATGGGGCGCGGCTTCGGGGCTGGACCCGAATGGCCGCGGTGTACGCGGCGACGGCCTGCTCCCAATTGCGGCCACGCACCAGGCGGTTGCCGAGCTGGACGAGCTGCGGGCCGGCGCCGGCTTCCTCGAAGGCGCGAATGGCGTCGGGCCAGATACGGGCGGCGATGAACGCTCGGCCGATCTGCATCTGCCCCCGCTCATCGCTCGACGACGTGGCGGCGCGGGCACGGTTGGCTGCCGTGCGAGCAGCGCGATCATCATCTTGCGCGGCGAGAACTAGAGCCATGTTGCGCTGGACGATGGCGGTGTCCGCGCCGAGACTGGCCGCGGCTCGCAACAGCCCGATCGCTCGGGCCAGCAGAAGCGGACGCAAGCCGCGCGCGGTGTCCTCAGACAGTGTTGCGCGGTTGAGCTCGACGGTGCCGAAGTTGAGCAACACCAGGGCCGCTCCGCGTGCCGCGAGGCCGGACGCTGCCAGGACGGCCACGAAGGCGAAGAGCGCGATCGCGGCGATCAGGAGACCCCGGGGCGAGCGGAGGACCGCTGACGAACGCCGGATTGCAGGGGATCGCGGGCCGGGAGCTGTGCTCCATCGTCGATGTTCCATCGTCCGCTGCGCGGCGGCGAGCAGGCCGAGCATCGACAGCAGGAGCGCACCCCCCAGGGTGGTGAGCGCGCTGATCTCACTCAGGCCGGTGCTGAAGAGGGCTGTGGCGCCACCCAGACCGGCGAAGCCGGCGGCGCGAATCCACCGCTCGCTGGCGGGCCCGTCGCTGCCGTTGGCCACTAGCAGCCGCCAGGCGATCCAGAAGGTGGCCAGCACCAGGCCAACAAGCCCAAGGAACCCG
This sequence comes from Chloroflexota bacterium, assembly GCA_013695975.1. Classification (GTDB taxonomy): domain Bacteria; phylum Chloroflexota; class UBA6077; order UBA6077; family JACCZL01; genus JACCZL01. The sequence continues at coordinate 18,650 of JACCZL010000032.1, read as the reverse complement.
AGCAGGCCTTGTTCGAGGAGCGCTTGGAGATAGATGTTGTGGGTATGGCTGAACGGCGGGTAGGTCGGCAGGAAATAGGCTTTGTAGGTGAGCTGGACCGACTGGGTCCCGAGTCCGGCGCCGGTGATCGGCAGCTCCCGAGCGAGGTAGAGGCTGTTCTCCCAGAACCAGAAGCGTTGGCCGATGGTGCGGAGGTCTAGACCGCGATCGACCAGGCCGAGGGCCAGCAGCGAGAGCATGCTCAGGCCGACGATGGGGAGGAGCGGCAGGAGCCGGGGTCGCCAGAAAACCGCGAGCGTCGCCAGCGTCAGGGCCCCGAAAAGCATCGAGCCGCGATTGTCAGAGATCAGGACCGAAATGCCGAAGAAGAGGGCGAGCGGCAAAAGCAGCAGCCGCGACGACGACCTGCCAACGCCGAGCAGCGCGCTGAAGCACAGCGCCAGGCCGACATCGCCGAGGGCGCCAACTCCCGAGCCGTAGAAGCGGAAGCGCTGGCCCAGCGCGTCGTCGTAGCCGATCCCTCTGGGTTCTCCGACGGGCCCGATGGCGTCGATGAGCGCTCCCAGCAGGGGAACGCGGTCGAACCGCAGGAACTGGTCGGCGATCAGCACAAGGGCGAGCGTGCCGACGGTGACCAGGGCCAGCAAGGCCATGGTGACGCGTCGCAGCCGCGGAGGGGTGGTCGCGTGCTCCAGGATAGCAGCGTAGAGCAGCAGCCCCGCCAGCAGCCCGTACAGCCGAAGCGTGGCGCCCTCGCGGCTAATCCCGGCGTAGCCGCCGAGCAGCGCGCCGGCGACCAGGAGCAGGAGTGGAACGTCGAAGGCTGTCTTTCTCCAGGGCCGACCCGTGGAGCGGCAGCGGACAAGCGTCGGGAGCCCACCGACCGCCGCCGCCGCTACCACGAAGGGATTTGGGTAGGTCAGCAGGATGCTCGCGCAGACGGTGGCTAGCCACGGTTCGAGCCGCACCAGCGTCGCGCCGATCGCGTCAACCCGGCTGCGCAGGCGGCTCGTGGTGGTCGGTGGCGTCGAAAGCGATGGCGCGGTGGGGGCGCCGATCGGATCTCCGCCCGTGGTAGCTCGCTGGGACCCGGTCGACTCCGCGGAGACTACCATGGACAGATCAGCGATCGCGCGGTTTCCCAGAGCACCCGAGCGTCGAGGCAGAGCGACTGGCGCTCGACATAGTCGAGGTCGAACGCCAGCTTCGCCGGCATGACTGTGCCCACGTAGGCCCGTTCCCAGTCTTCGCCAATCAGGATACGCTCTTCGTTTCGAAACCGAACGGAGGCGAGGCTGGTCATGCCCGGGCGGACGCTCAGCACTCGCCGCTGCTCAGCCGAGTACAGCGTGACATAGTGGGGGTCTTCGGGACGTGGCCCGACCAGGCTCATATCGCCTCGGAAGACGTTCCAGAGCTGGGGTACCTCGTCCAGCTTGGTCCTGCGCAGGACGCGGCCAACGCGAGTGACGCGCTGGTCGCCGTGGCGCGTGATCAGCGCCCCGTGCGTCGCGCGGTCTACGTGCATGGTCCGGAATTTATACATCCTGAATGGCTGGCCGTCGCGGCCCGCGCGGCGCGCTCGGTAGAGGACGGGCCCGGGCGAGTCGAGGCGCACCGCCACGGCGATCACGCCGCAGAGCGGCATCAGGACGACGAGGCCCGATCCCGCCACGACTACGTCGATCAGGCGCTTGGTCATCTTCACTGTCGTGGAAGGCTAGCGCTGGTAGTGGTCAATCACTTTGCTGACGGCGGCGATGACGTCGTCGACATCGCGGTCGTCCATGCCGGGAAAGATCGGCAGGGACACGGTGCGTTGATACTGCTGGTAGGCGTGTGGGAACGCCTCCGGGGCGAAGCCGTAGCGCTCGCGGTACCAGGGGTGACAGTGCAAGGGGATGAAATGGACGCTGGCGCCGACGTTTTCGGCCGCGAGGGCCTTGATGACCTGGGCGCGATCGACGGTGAGGCGGTCGAGCTGGAGGCGAAGGATGTAAAGGTGCCAGGACGTCTCCGACCAGTCTGGGACATGCGGACATTCCACTGCTGGCAACGTCGCGAAGGCCTCGTCGTAGCGCGCCGCGATCTGCGCCCGCTCGGCGCGGAAGCGGTCCTGCTTGGTGAGCTGGCGCAGGCCGAGCGCGGCGGCAACGTCGGTCATGTTGTACTTGAAGCCCGGCGCGACTATCTCGTAGTACCAGCTCCCCTCGGCGGTATAGCGCTTCCAGGCGTCGTGGCTGATCCCGTGCAGGCTCATGATCTGGGCGCGCTCGGCATAGCGTCCGTCGTCGGTCAGTAGCATGCCCCCCTCCCCCGTCGTCATCGGCTTCGTGGCGTAGAAGCTCAGGGCGGTCAGGTCGGCGATCGTGCCGACCATGCGACCGCGGTAGCGGGCCGGGAGAGCGTGGGCGGCGTCGTCGATCAGGACCAGGCCGCGGGCGCGGCACAGCTCGAGGAGCGGGTCGTAATCGCACGGCACGCCGCCGATGTCGACGGCGATGATCGCGCGGGTTCGGTCGGTGACCGCGGCAGCCGCTGCTGAGGGGTCCAGGTTGAGCGTCAGTGGATCGACGTCCACCAGGACCGGACGGGCGCCAAAGTACGCCACGGCCTCGCCAGTTGCCGCGAACGTGTAGGTCGGCAGGATCACCTCGTCGCTCGGGCCAAGTTTGATCGCCTCGAGCGCGAGATGGAGTGCGGCGGTACCCGAGTTCAGCGCTACGGCGTGACCCGCGCCGACGTAGGCCGCGAGCTCGCGCTCGAGCTGTTTGACGCGCGGACCGGTCGTCAGCCAGCCGCCGCGGAGGGTCTCGACGACCTCAGCGATCTCATCGTCCTCGATCCGAGGCCGATGGAACGGCAGCCAGCTCTCGCGGACCGGGCGGCCGCCGTCGAGCGCCAGGCGCTCAGCGATCACGTGACCCTCCAGCAGGTAGCGATGGCGGAGACGGTTCCGCTCGTCTTTTCCCGGCGTTCGGTTTGCGCAGCACGACGAGCTCGTGGCCGCGCAGGAACGGGATCGTCTCGAGCAGCTCGCAGGCGATCCAGCTCCGCTCCGCCAGGACCCGCGACAGTGGCGGGAAGAGTGTCACTCGACGGGCGTCCATCACGAAGCCGGGGAACAGCCAGCCTAGCTCGCGGCGGGTCAGGGGCCGAGTGTTGCGTGGATCGCGTGCAAATAGGAAGTCATAGGACACGATCGCGCCGTCGGGCGCGAGCACGCGCGCCATCTCACGCGCGATTGCCACTCGCATCTGGTCGTCGAGCACCGACGACAGGACGGTGAACTGGAAGACGAGATCGAACGTGCCGTCGCCCAAGGGAAGCGCGCTCGCGTCGCCGAACCGCAGATCCAGGGCAGGGTCGGTCCGTCGGCCGGCGGCGATGCGCTCGGCTACGAGGTCAACTCTCGCCAGCCGACGGCGTTCGGCGCCATAGGTGAGGCAGCGGCGCAGGAACGAGCCATCACCGCAGCCGACGTCGAGGATCGATCGCCTGCGGAGGCTCGCGTAGCCGTGGCGGGTCAGGGCCGCGAGGAGGTCACGTTCAAGACGTTGCTGGAGGAAGAGATGGCCTGGCTTGAACGGGCTGTAGCGCCGCTGGAGTCCCGTGTCGGCGCGATGCTGATAGTAACCCGCGATGCGAGCGCGCTCATCGTGGTTGGTCACCCCGTCGAAGGAGCGCCCATGGGCAGCCGGGCCTGGTGGCTGCGTCGAGGGCCCGCCAGTTTGGCTCGGTTCGCAGGCTCGGCGCACCTCAGCGCCCTTGCTGATAGCGTTCGACGTTGTGGCGATGCTCGGGCTCGGTCTGGGCAAACGCATGACTCCCATCGTCGCGGGCGACAAAGTAATAGTAGTCGGTGTTGGCTGGCGCGACGACCGCTTCCAGAGTGTCAAGCCCGGGGCTGCAGATCGGTCCGGGCGGCAGGCCGCGATTGAGGTAGGTATTGAATGGCGAGGATCGTTGAAGATCGTCGCGAGTGAGCTCCGGCTTCCAGAATCCATACCCCGTGGCCTCGGCGAGATTGGCGTTCGCTACTGCGAACTGGACGGTCGGGTCAGCCTGCAGTGGCATGCCGATCTCCAGGCGGTTGAGATAGACGCTGGCGATGATCGGGCGCTCGGCTGGCCTGGCTGCCTCACGCTCGACGATCGACGCCACGGTCACGAGCTGGTGGACGGTCAGGCCGCGCTCGGCGGCCTTGCGTCGTAGATCCGGCGTGAGCTTCCTGGTGAACTGCTGGGCCATCATCTCGACGAGCTTGCGGGCATCCGCGTTGCGATCGACTTCGTAGGTGTCTGGGAAGAGGTAGCCTTCGAGCGACTGGTTGGGCGGGAGCGCGTCGGGGAGCTGGATTCCGCTCGGCGCGCGGACGACAGCGAGGAAGTCGCCACTCGACGCGAGTCCGAGCGCCTCGACCTTCTGGGCGGCTTGCTCGGCTCGCCACCCCTCCGGAATGGTCAGGGTGACACCTCGGCGGCTCGCTCCCCGCGAGAGCACGGTGATAATCTCGTTGGTCGACATGGCCGGGCTGAGCTGATACTCTCCAGACTCGATCCTGGCCCCGACCCCGCGCGCCTCGACCAGCATCCGAAAGACGATGGGCGAGCGGATCAGGTTGCGAGCGTACAGGTCGGAACCGATGTCCGAGGCCGACTGACCTGGCTGGACGGTAAAGGTCTGGCGCGTATCGATGTCGCTGACCGGAGCGTCCCAGCGTCCGGCGAGGGCTCGCACAGCCGCGGGCAGGTCGCCAAGGATCCCGTACACGACGACGCCGGTCGCCATCACGAACCCGATCGCGAGTGCCAGGGCCAGGAGCTTGATCAGCGTCGCGAGTCGAGATAGCCTTGAAGGATCACGGCCGCCGCCGCCGCGTCCGGGTGGGGTCGGCGGCCACGGGGCCGCTTGCCGTCCCGCGCCAGACGCTCCACCGCCTCGACTGTCGAATACCGTTCGTCCCATAGCCTCACCGGAATGCCAACCGTCTCGCCGACCTCGGCTGCGAATCGCTCCGCGCGGCGTGCCTGCGGTCCGACCTCGCCGCGCAGCGTCCTGGGGTGCCCAACGACGACTTCGGTCACTCCGTGACGCTGGACCAGCTCCGCGACCACGCTCAGGTCGACGGCCCGGGATCGCCGTTCCAGCACGACAAGCGGCGTGGCCAGCATGCCCAGCTCGTCGCTGAGCGCCACCCCGACCCGCCGCTCGCCAGGGTCGAGCCCCATGATGCGACTCATAAAGCTCCAGTCACTTTACCGCAACTTCGACCCGGTAGGCCCGAGGCGCCCAGGGCGGCGAGATGTCGATCCGCGGCGCTCCGGCCAGGCTGTCGAAGCGCGCGAGCAACGATCGAGCCTCGGCGGGGGTTTTCCCGCGCAACTGCTCGGCCAGCTCGTCGGCGTTGACTTGACGGACGAGGGTCGCCTGCGAGCTGGTCCGCAGCCGAACCCGCTGGTTTTGCACCTCGAGGACCTGGGGAGTCCCGACGCTGAGCTGGCTCACGGGCAGGTCGAAGCCCGGCCCGGCCTGGCCCATGAAGATGCTCTGGACGAGACCGTTGAATTCGGAGTTCTTGAAGACCACAGCCGTGGCTGACAGCGCGAGCCGCCCGTTGACCTGGTCCGCCTCAGCGTCCACCCCGGGGTCGAACGCCTCGCCCTCGTTGCGGAGCTGGACGCTTTGCTGGACAAACGAGCGGTCGGGACCGGTCCGCGCGTACAGCTCGGCGAGGGCCTGCTCGCGGGCTCGGGCCTGGAGCTGGTCGCGCAGCTTGGCGACATCCTCGGCGGTCACCGAGCGGGCGTCGCGGTCGGTCCCGCCGGTAGTGGGCCGATCGTTGCGCGCTGTGATGTTCTGGATGTTCGGGGCTTCGACGGTGGTGATCTGGCGGGCGTCGACGTTGCCGATGGGGCCGGCGTCAATGGCCGTAACGCCGACCCTGGCAAGCCCCTGGCTGAAGGCGGGAATCTGGACGTCGATGTCAGTCTGGAAGCGAACGCCGTTACTGGCGATCACGTTCGAACCGCGCGGCAGGGCGACTGGCTGGGGATGCTGGCTCAAGAACACCACTTCGCCGCGGGCGCGGTCTCGCCCGACCTTCTTCGTGCCGCTGGCCGGCAACGAGCCGACGACCTCGACGCGTTGCTGGAGGACCTCGCCAGGGAGGATCTGGCGACTGACGTCCGGCTGCTTGGCGCTCGGGTCGACCGCGATCTCGACGTCTTTTTGCTGCGCGACGGTCTGGGCCGAGACGGTCACTTGCATAATCGGCAGCACGCCGAAGACCAGGCCAGCGACCACCGCGGCGAGGAACGTGAGCATGACCAGCCCGGTGAACGAGGGGAGCGGAACCCACTCCGGTAGCGCGGGCAGCTCCCAGGCGAAAGTTCCGGGAGGTCGCGAAAGGTGCCGGAGCGAGCGGATCGAGCGCTTGGTGCGGAGTCCCTCCTGCCGTGCCAGCGCGCGACGGGATCCGTCGCCGGTGACGATGACGGTCTCGGACGAGAGGGCGTGAGTCAGCCGAGCGAGGATCCTGAATTCGAGCGGTGTTCGAAGGATCGAGGCCCGCCTTGGCACGACGAGGTAGACCTCGTCGGCGCTGGTGGACTCGAGCTTCGCACGCACCGTCCCGAGGTCGTCGTCAGGGTCCAGGAAGATGACCTCCTGGGTGGCGGCGGGGAGGGGCGCGGGCTGGGTGGGCATGACGGTCACGACCCCAGCTTGCGCCGCACCAGCCGCTCGACCTCGGCGAGGGCGACGCCGAGTTGGCTCGGGTCCTTCACCCCGCCCTGGGCGAAATCGGCACGGCCGCCGCCCTTGCCGCCGGCCGGCAGGAGCGCCTCACGTAAGATCTCGCCCGCGTCGAGGCCCAGCTCGCCGGCCTCGCGGCTCACCCCGACGACGAAGGCATGCTGCCCATTTATCGGCGCCGCCAGCGAGACGACCGAGCGACCGAGCTTACCTCGCAGGGCGTCGGCCATCTCGCGGAGCGCGTCGCGGCTCGACGCCTCGACCTGCGCTGCCAGCACCTTGACGCCGCCGATGTCGATCGCCGCGTCCACGAGCTGCTCCGCGCCACGGCCGGCGAGCTGCTGGGCGAGCCGAGCCCCCTCTCGGCGAGCCTGGTCGAGCTCCTGGAGCAGTGACTGCAGCCTGGTTTCGAGCTGGTCCACGGGCGCACCAAGGCTCCGGGCGAGGTGGGCGAGGCGCTCCTGCTGCTCCCAGGCGCGATTGAAGGCCGCCTCGCCGGCCAGGACCTCGACACGCCGGATACCGCTGGCCAGCCCCGACTCGCGGACCAGAATGGCGGGTCCGACGTCGCCCGAGCGGGGAACGTGGGTCCCGCCGCACAGCTCCTTGCTCCAGCCACCGATGTCGACGACGCGGACCTGACTACCGTACTTCTCGCCGAAGATCGCCATCGCCCCGCTCTGACGGGCGTGGGCAAGGTCCATGACCTGCCAGGCGACCGGAAGGTTTTCAAGGACGTGGCGGTTGATCGCGGCGTTCACACGCTCGAGCTGGTCGCGTGAGAGGCCCTGAGGGTGGTTGAAGTCGAAGCGGGCGACGTGGGGCGCGACGAGGGAGCCCTTTTGTTCAGTGTTCTCGCCGAGGACGTCCTTGAGAGTGCGGTGGAGGATATGGGTCAGCGTATGGTGGCGGGCCGTCTCGGCACGACGGGGGGCGTCGACCTCCCCGTGGACGTCCTGGTCGGTGTGGACGGTGCCTTGCTCGACGACCCCGAAGTGGGCGACGTGGTCCTCGTCGAGCCTGGTCGTGTTGGTGACGCGGAATAGGCCGCCAGGTGCGCGAATGATCCCTTGATCGCCGACCTGACCGCCGCCTTCGGGGTAAAAGGCCGTTCGGTCGAGGACGAGCACGCCTTGCTGTCCCTGGCGGAGCTCCGCGGTCGCTCGGCCGTCCTGCTCGGTGCGCATCGCCAGCACGACGGCGGGGGCTGCCACGCGCTCGTAAGCGAGGAGCTCGGTGGCCGGAACGGCCCCGATCTCGTAGGTTTGGGCCTCACCGACCCCGGCGAAGCGGGCACCGGCCCGGCTGCGGGTCCGCTGCTCCTCCATCGCACGGTCGAAGCCGTCGCGGTCCGGCGCCAGGCCAGCCTCGGCCAGGATCTCCTCGCTCAGCTCGCGGGGAAAGCCGAAGGTGTCGTAGAGCTGGAAGAGCAGCTCGCCGGGCACCGTGGGGACGGTTCGGGAAGGGTCCTTGCCCGCCGCTTTCGCCTCTTCAATCCACACGGCCAGTCGCTCAGTTCCCGCGGCGAGGGTTTCGGTGAAGCGCGCCTCCTCCCGCTGCACCTCGTCCAGGATCCCATCGCGCCTCTGCACGAGCTCTGGATGGCTCGGTCCCATCCGCTCGATCACCTGCTCGACAACGGTCGCCAGGAACGGACGCTCGATCCCGAGCAGGCGCCCGTAGCGCACGGCGCGGCGGATGATCCGCCGCGTGACGTAGCCGCGGCCCTCGTTGGCCGGCAGGACACCGTCGGCCGCCAGGAACGTCATCCCGCGAGCGTGGTCGGCGACGACCCGCAGGGCGTAGTCGGTCCGTTCGTCCCGTCCAAATCCGGTGCCAGCGACCTCAGCGACCCGATCGATGATCGGGCGGAACAGGTCTGTCTCGTAGACCGTTGGGACATCCTGCACGAGCGCGGTGATTCGGTCCAGCCCGGCCCCAGTGTCGATGTTCTGCCGCTCCAGAGGCGTTCGGTTGCCGGCTCGATCCTGGTAATACTGCATGAAGACCAGGTTCCAGAACTCGAGGAAGCGGTCACAGTCGCAGCCGGGCGCGCAGTCGGGCCTGGCGCAGCCGAGCGCGGCCCCGCGGTCGTAGTACAGCTCCGAATCCGGCCCGCAGGGTCCCTCCGCGCCGGGCGGCCCCCACCAGTTGTCCTCGAGAAAGGTGATCCGCTCGCGCGGGATACCCTGGCCGAGCCAGAGCTCGAGCGCCTGGTCATCGGTCGGGTGGACGGTAATGCGGACGTTCTCAGGCGGGAAGCCGAGCCGGTCGCGGACGAACTCCCAGGCCCAGGCGATCGCTTCGGGCTTGAAGTAGTCGCCGATCGAGAAGTTGCCGAGCATCTCGAAGAAGGTCAGGTTGCGCGGGTTACCGACCTCGTCGATGTCGACGGTGCGAAAGCATTTCTGAACGGACGTCATCCGCGGGGCCGGCGGGCGCTCCCGCCCGAGCATGTAGGGGATCATTTGCTGCATGCCGGCGGTCGTCAGCAGCACGCTCGGGTCGTTGTAGGGCACCAGGCTCGAGCTAGGCTGCTCGACGTGGCCGCGCTCGGCGAAGAAGTCGAGAAAAGCCCGGCGAACCTCGTCGCTGGTGCGTGGCTGGGGGCGCTCTGACATGCTGTGATCGCTGGGAGGAGATGCCAACGCGCCAGCCCGTCGGGCCTGACCATCGGCGGCTCCCATGGTCGGCGCGAGCGAATTGTACCAGATACTCGGGCTCGTCCCGACCGATCGTGGCGGAGCTGTGAGACGGGTGGCTCAGAAGAGCCGCATCTGGACGACAGACCGGCGTATCCCCGTTTCACGCATGTGCGCGGAGCGATCGTGGTGGGCTCACCTCTGCGGACGACGAGCCGAGGGCAGCGCGCCGCAGAGACGTCGGTCGGCTGCGACAACGTCGGAGCCGATGGGCAGAGGGAGCCGTCGGCGGCCTGCACCAAAGTCAGGCCAGCAGTTGGACTGGCCGCGAGCGGCGGATCCACAGGTTCTCCTCGGCGCACGACTCGTTCTTCGGGTAGAACGTCGTCGCGGAACACCTGGATCCGTGCAAAGTCGCAGCCGTCTTGACGTTCCAGGCCCAGGCAGTTCGGAAATCTGTAGAATGCGTCCTGCTTCTCAAGCGCCACTCCGTGCGAGGATAGATGGCTGCTCACTCCGTACCAATGGTTTCCTTCTTGGAGCTCGGTGACGACGACGGTCTGATTCCGAGTGGCGGCCACGACCAGCACGCACAACTCAGGTCGACCGCCTCTTTCACACGCCCGCTGCCCTTGGACCCGAAACCTGGCACCGCTCAAGAGCAGCGTATGTCCGGCGCTGACGGGTATCGCGAGTTCTGTGCCTCGTTCTGGCACTCGGTCCCGGATGATCACATCAAACGGCTCACGGGGCGGCTGCGAGGCTCCGATGGCCTGTGGCAGCCCGCCTTCTGGTGACCGCCAATCCTCCCTGCTCGGCTTGCCGCTCTGGTCGAGCCAGATTATCCGCACGCGCGCACAGCCTCGGTTGCCCTCGCAACGGCTCTGGAGCTGGGTAGCCAGCTTCTCGTCGATCAGAACCTGTTCATCGGCCGCGTTCGGATCTCCGCCGCGGCAACTTGCACCATGAGGGCCACCAAGGGTCACCGAAGCCATGTCGGACGGGACGTCGATGAGCAGCCCGGTCGTCGGATCGGTGTCGTCATGCCGGGCCCCGTTGATCTCGAGATCCCCCGAGCAAACCCAAAGCGCGTCGCGCCGAAGCACTCGGGACGTGTCTATGGATGTGTTGGGCGGGATCTCGACGTTCTCTCGCGGTCGCTGGATGGGTGCGACGGCTGGTGCCGGAGCCCCCTCCGGAGTAGCGTGGATCGTCAGCGTGAGTGTATAGGGGGCCGTCGGGCTAGATTGACCAAATGCAGAATGGACGAGCAAGTAGTACTCATTGGCGCCCAACTACGCTTCGATGGACTCGGCCTCCGAACCGTCATTCTCCGACCCCGTCACTTGCTCGATGCCCTGGCCGTCGGGCGTGCGCTGAAATAGGGTCAGGTCGTAGTTGCCTGGTAGATCGCCCAGGGTCGCCGTCACCCTGACCGTCAGCGCGCCCGGCGCCAGCGCCTCTTTCGGCAGGTCGAGGACGTAGAGATCCTTATCATCAGGGCTCGCGATCGTGCCGATCGTGGGCGAGCCCGACTGGATCTTGCATGGGCTGAGCACGCTCCCGTTGGGTTCGAGACACTCGTCGCTCGCCGCTGCATCGAGCGCTCCTACGGCGAACAGCAGCGCTGCGAGAAGCAAAGAGTGCCCCGACCGCGGAGCCGCGCGCAGACTCATGCTCGTCCTCCTCAAATCAAGTGGTGCCAGAGGGCCGGCGCGACCGGTATAAGGTAGCGCAGATGCCGCAACGAGTATATCCCAACGCGTCACGCGCCGACGCAGGTTGCATGCTCGTCGCCTGCTGATGCTCTCGGGCGTCGGACGTGGTGTTGCGAACAATCGAATTTATGCGGGACCATGCTTGACACTCACTCAATGGAGCTGTCGGGTCGTCGTCATGCGGCCAGGGTGATCAGTTTGGTACGCCAGGAGTCCTCGGTCACGGGGCATCCGGTACGGGCGGATTGCTCGGCCCTGGCGCATCCGGTACGGGCGGATTTCTCTGCGGGGTGGGCAGCGGACGAGGCGTTGGCACGAACGACTGGGGGGTCGGTCGGACTGTTGGGGGCGGCGGAGATGTCGGTCGGGCTGTTTGGAGGCGGCGGTGGTGGTGTCGGCAGGACGACTCGCGGCGTGACTGTCGGCACCTGGACCGGCGCCGCTGGGGGCGGGGTTGGGATGGGCGTCGGAGTGCAGACGGCCAACCCCTGTTGTGCCTCGCCGCCCTCGGGATAGATTTCCAACGCCCGCATGAGATGGGGAAACGCGCCGTCACGGTCGCATGCCCTCCCGAGTCGGTCTGCCTTGCTGACGTATAGCGCGTATAGCTTCGAGCGCGCCTCGCGGAAGTTGGCATCGATCTGCATGATTTGTTCAAGCGCGTCGATGGCCAGATCGGGGCATGCATGGTAGCATCGCTCCATTTCCTTCCACCCCTTGGCGAGCAACACCTGCCTTTTCCCGTTTGGCGCCTCTGGGGCGTCTGGCTTCAGAGCGCCGGCCTCGTCGAACTGGCCCCAACTGCCATCCAGGTCGTCCTCATCCAGCAACCGGTTCCCCTTGGCAATCTGCAGCGCGTACAGCTTGTCTCCCACATCAGCGTAGTCACGATCCATTCGTCTGATCTGTTTGGCGGCGGCGATAGTGACATCCGGGTCGTTGTCGAAGTGCTCCTCCACGATGTTTCGAAGCACGGCCAGATCGACCTGCTTAAGGCCCTCCTGGGCGACCGGATCGTCGGGCTTGCGTTCGAGGGTCCTTCCATAGTGGACCTTGCTTTCCTTGAGGAAGCCTGGCTGCAGTGCATCGGCGTAAGCGAGATGTACCTCGAGAACGCATCGCTGAGACTTGGCTCTGCCGCATGCCCTTGCTCAACGGCGCCGAGACGTGCGAGGGCCTCTTCGAACTTCCCGGTCGCGGCCTCGATCAGAGCTAATTGAATCTCCTGCTCAGGTGAGGGTGGAGTTGGTGTGGCGCTGGTTGGGACCAGAGTGGGCACCGCCTTAGGAGCCGGCATGGTTGCCGCGGGAGGTCCTGTGGCACTTGGCGTTGTCCCTGCGGGTAGCGCGATCGTTGTAGAGGATTGCGTTGCTGCCGCCACAACGGTCGCGGGTCTTGGCGCCGTCGGCTGCGTCGTTGCTGCCATATCCCCACCCGCCGGACTCCCTCCTGTCTTCGTGACATCAGGGGAGGCGGGTGTCGTGTCAGTTGACGGTGCGGCTTGATGCGTGGGGACGGCGGTCGCGACAGGGTCGCGAGGAGCGAATATCCAACCGAATCCATCCCTGAGTACTCTGACACAGGGAGTTTCCAGCTCATCAAGGAATCTACAAACAGTCAGGTACGGCGCCACGATGGGAATAGCTGCTATCCAAAACACGACTATGGCGGCACCGATGCCAGCGATCTTTCTTGTACGGCCAGGAATCCCTCGTGACCAGCCGCGAAGGGTGAATTTGCGCTTCGCCTGCTGAGGTTCTTGAGTTTGGACAAAGTGAGGCCCAGGGCTGAGGGGCTCGCCGGCGAACTGGTTGGGGTGGCATGCTGGCGTTAGGCAAGCCACACTAGCCCTGGACAGCCTGCAGCAATTGCGGCTGGCGGCGTAGCAGACCCTGGGCCTCCGGCAGGGGAGTCGGTTTGAGCGGCTGGAGGCAGCGTTGGCCGCCCCGGGTCCGGCGACGATCGTCCGGCTGAGCGTGGCGCGCCTGACACCCGGCCGCGTCTGCCGCGCCCGCGGTGGACTGCTCGCCCAGTGGGGCACCCCGGCCCGGCCGCCCAAACCTCGCGGAAAAGCCGCCGGCCGGCCCAGGGCCCGGGTCCACGAACCCGGCCGCCGGTCCACCGTCGACCACCCAAACCGGCCGCCTACCTCCACACCGCCCACACTTTCGCCGACTTCCAGATCCGGCCTGCTGGCCGCACCGGCCCGGTTTGTCCAAACTCGAGCTACTAACAGTCAAGACGTTGTCATTCGAGCTGCCACGGCCACCCGCTCCGATCGCTGGGAGCCGCTCAGAACAATGGCAACTGCCTTGGGCGCGGCTCCGACGACCAGTGCAGACTGGGACGGTTGCGTCGGGCGACTTCGACGTCGACGTGGCCCAGGCCGACCGCGGCGAGGCGGGCGCTCACGTCGAGCGCGGCACGGGACGGGGAGTTGTTGACCTGACTGAGGTGGGCGAGCCAGACTCGTGGGGCCACGCGGTCGCGGCAAGCAACCAGGGCATCGGCGGTGGCGACGTTCGACAGGTGGCCGAGGTTGCCGAGGACCCGCCGCTTCAGGAACGCGGGGTAGGGGCCGGCCTGGAGCATCGCCTCGTCGTGATTGGCCTCGAGCACCAGCAGGTCGGTGTCACGGAAGTGCGGGATGACCTTGTTGGGGACGAACCCGAGGTCGGTGGTGACGCAGACCGTTCCGCTCTGGGAGGCGAGGCGATAGCCGACCGGCTCGCGCCCGTCGTGTGGAACGGGGAACGGCAAGATCTCGAGGTCGCCGAGGCTGAAGCGCCGATCTGGGAACACGAGCCGGGCGAGGCGGGAGTCGCGCAGGGTGCGATGGTCGAGGGTGCCCTGGGTGGCGAAGAGCGGTATCCCGTAGGCGTCTGAGAGCTGGCGGGCCGAGCGGCTGTGGTCGCTGTGCTCATGGGTCAGCAGGATGCCGGAGAGGTCGGCGGGAGCGACCTGGTGGGCGGCGAGGTAGCCGACGATCTTGCTGAGGGCTAGCCCGCACTCGACGAGCAACAGCGTCTCACCGGAGCGCACCAGGTAGGCGTTGCCCGAGCTCCCGCTCGCCAGCGACCAGACGTCCATCCGCTACTCCAGGTAGTCTCGCAGCTTGCGGGAACGAGTCGGGTGGCGGAGCTTGCGGAGGGCTTTGGCTTCGATCTGGCGGATCCGCTCGCGGGTGACGCCGAACTCGCGGCCGACTTCTTCGAGGGTCCGCTGGTGACCGTCGTCGAGGCCGAAGCGGAGCTGGAGGACCCGCCGCTCACGGCCGTTCAGCGAGTCGAGGACGTCCTCGACCTGCTCGCGGAGGAGCTGCTGCGAGGCGGCGTCGGATGGGGCGAGCGCCGCCGGGTCTTCGAGGAAGTCGCCGAGGTGAGAATCGTCCTCGTCGCCCACCGGCGTCTCGAGCGAAACAGGGTCCTGGGCGACCTTGAGGATCTCGCGAACCTTGTCTGACGTCAGCTCCATCGCGGCCCCGAGCTCCTCGGAGGTCGGCTCGCGGCCGAGGTCCTGGATCAGGGTTCGGGTGAGTCGGCTCAAGCGGTTGATCGTCTCGACCATGTGGACCGGCACACGGATCGTCCTGGCCTGGTCGGCGATGGCGCGGGTGATCGCCTGGCGGATCCACCAGGTCGCATAGGTGCTGAACTTGAAGCCTTTGCGGTATTCGAATTTCTCGACCGCGCGGATCAGACCGATGTTCCCTTCCTGGATCAGATCCAGGAGCGACATGCCGCGTCCGATGTACTTCTTGGCCACGCTGACGACGAGCCGCAGATTCGCTTCGGTCAGGCGGGTCCGTGCCTGCTCGGCGTCGATCCTGATCCAGCGGAAATGGGCGTCGAGGCTCTCGTCGTCAAACGCCGAAGCGTCAACAGCCCACGGCGTCGCGGATTTCCGATGCCGGGTGTAGTGCTCGGCGAGGCACGCGCGCAGCTCTCCGGGCAGCAAGCGACAGAGGACCGACAGCTCGACGACGCCGTCTCGTATCTGCTCGGCGGAGGTCTGTAGGTGCGCACCGATCTCCTGGCAGCGTTCGATCGAGACCTCGGTCGTGTCGCCGAGCGTCTCCATCGCCGCCAGCGCGGTGGCGCCGCTCCGCTTGGCGAGCGGCGACCACAGCTCGAGGTAGCCGAGCTGCGTCTCGATCCGGCGACGCACCTCGGCCACCAGCTCCTCTCCGCTCGCCGCTCGACGGCGGAGCCTGACGATCTGGCCGGCGAGGCGGTCGAGGTAGACGCCCTCTTCCATTCGCCGCGCTAGCCGCTTCTCGCCCTCCCAGCTCAGGAGTGGCACCATCCCGATCTCGCGGAGGTACATCCGCACGTGGTCCTGGAAGCCTTCATGCTCCCCTGCCCGGGCGAGGGTCTCGACCTCGACGTCTGGCTCTGCAAGCTCGGCGACGTCGTTTACGAGCACGGCGCCCGGGCCTGGCACCTCAGCCTCGAGGAGGAGCTCGGCCTCTGCTGAGACCCAGGCGAGCGCGTGCCCGTTCGTCTCGAGCGGATCGGCGGGGCCAAGCAGGGAGCCACCATCGGCGGCGTCCGAGACGGTCAGCGCCCCGATCACCTCAACCAGCGGCTCGACGAGCCGCGGGAACGTGGTGAGCTCGTCCGGCTCGAGCGCTGGGAGCGAGGTTTCCAGCTCCGACGCGGTCAGCAGATCGCTCAGCGGCTCGTCAACCACTTACGACCTCCGGGCTCAAGACTTCGTGCCCGCGTCGGACGCTCCAGGACGCGGAACCGACGACGCCAAGCCGCTGCTGCTCGACGAAAAGCGCGCCAAGGTGGGCAGCCAGGGCCGCCAGGCGCTCCTCGTACGCGCGTCGCTCGGCTGCGCTCAATCGGTCCGCGTCCTCCCGCAGGGCGGAATCGAGTGCCTGATGTTGCCGGAAGAGCCGCTGCTTGCGCAACTCGAGCGTGCGTACGTGGAGCTCCTTACTTGCCTCGTCGAGGGTGAGGCGCTCGTTTTCGTCGTAGGCCGCTCGCAGTCGAACGAGGGTCGGGGCGAAGGTAGCGCCAAGCTCGTGAGCAAGCCAATCGAGGGCCGCATCGGCGTTGCTGGGGGGGGCCAGGCGACCGAGACGCTCGTACACCGCGCGGTGCTCGGCGCTCTCGAAGTCGGCTGCCTCGGGCCGCGTGGCGTCGCTGGGTGCTCGCAGGAGCAGCGCGAGCACGAGATCGCCAAGCTGCTCTCCTTGCGAGCGGGGTGGCTCAGCCACGGGAGCCTCGACCGCCGCCTGGCGCCTCGGCCGCGTGCCGGCCGCCTGGAGCAGGAACTCCTCGCGGGTGTTCAGGATGCGAGCCAGCCGCTGGATGTAGTGGGCGCGCTCGATCGGGTCGGGGAGATCCTGGATCACCGTCATCGCCTCGCGAGCCGCCTCTCGCTGGCCGGCGCTCGCGCTGAGGTCGTGCCGCTGCGCCAGGCCGTGGAGGACGAAGTCGACGATCGGCAGGGCCTGGCTCGCCAGACGCGCCCACAGCGCCGGGTCCGCACGGATGACGTCGTCCGGATCGCGGCCGGCTGGTAGGAGCATGACCTTGATCTCGGTCCGACGATCCGCGAAGAAGCGCCCGAGCCCACGCACACGGAGGATGGTTGGGCTTTCGTCGGCCGTGGTGTCGCTGGCGACATCGGAGCCTCGAAGGGCCGCTTTGACCCCGGCCGGGTCGGCGTCGAGCGCCAGCACGATCTCGGGAGCGAGACGCCGAAGGGTCTGGATGTGGCGCTCGCCGATCGCGGTGCCCAGCGTGGCGACGACGTTGGCAAAGCCGTGCTGGTGGGCAATGAGGGCGTCCATGTAGCCTTCGACGACGATCGCCCTGCGGGCCTCGCGGATCGGGCCCGCCGCCTGGTCGAGGGCGTACAAGTTGGCGCCCTTGTCGAAGAGCTCGCTCTGGGGGGAATTGAGGTACTTCGGCTGTTGATCGTCTCGCATGGCGCGTCCGCCGAAGCCGATCGCCCGCCCGTCGCCGTCACGGATCGGAAAGATGACGCGGTCGCGGAAGCGGTCGTAGGTCCGCCCTTCCTCGCTCCGCCCGAGCGCGCCAACGGCGACCGCGTCGTCCACGGGGAAGCCGGCCTTGAGGAGATGCCGCTCGAGCGTCCGTCCGCTCGGGTCGGCGTAGCCAAGACCGAAGCGCTCGACGGTCGCATCGACCAATCCCCGCCCGTCGAGGTAGGCCCTGGCTCTGCCTCCATCGGATGATGTCAGCGCGGATCGGTAGAACAGCGCCGCTGCCTCGACCAGGGCGTGCAGCCGATCTCGCTGCTCACGGACGCCCGGATCCGGTCGCGAGATGCGCTCGACCTCCACGCCGGCCCGTGCGGCGAGCAGGCGGAGAGCTTCCGGAAAGTCCAGGTTGTCGCGGCGCTGGACGAACGAAAAGATGTCGCCGCCCTCGGAGCAGCCGAAGCAGTGCCAGGTCCCGCGCTCCGGGGAGACGACGAAGGACGGGGATTTCTCGGAGTGGAAGGGGCAGAGACCCTTGAAGCTTCGGCCGGCTCGCTTGAGCTGGACCGTCTGGCCGATGACGTCGACCGGATCGAGCCGCCGCTTGATCTCCTCGATCGCCGAGTCAGCCACGGATCCTCTCAAAGGCCAGGGTCACGCGTGCGGAATAATGCCGGCCCCTGCCGCGCAATGCCAGCGGGATGGCCGCCGCGGCCGACACACTCGCGTCACGATCGGGCCCGGCCTGGACGGAGTGTGCCACGGATCGTTCGAACGTTGCACTCCCGCGGCGCATGAGGGCGCTTCAGCGCGCCCAGAGGAAGGGTCCAGTCCGCGTTAGTCGAAGCGGGCCCACTGCTGGGGGACGTAGATATTGGTGAACGTCTTGAGGGCGAAGCGGTCGGTCATACCGGCGATGTAGTCGGCGACGCGGCGCTCGGCGGGCTCGTCACGCGGGTTGGCGCGGAACTCGGCCGGCAACTGATCCTCGTGGCGGCAGAAGTGTTCGAAGAGGGCACGGATCACGAACTTCGTCTTGGGCACGTCGGCCTTGGCGGCGGACTCCGTGTAGACGTTCTTGAACATAAACTCTCGGAGCCCATTCATCAGCTCGAGTGTGCTCGGGCTGAGGCCGAGCACCTGGCCGTTGCCGACGGCCGCGCGCCAGCTCTCGCCCTGTCCGAGCGCGACCCGCCAGTTGTAGTCGACGATGTCGCTGACCAGCGTTTCGATTCGCTCGCCGGTCGTCGTGCCGAACGCCTCGATGTACTCCGTCGGGATCTGCTCCTGGTCGATCACCCCTGCCCGAAGGGCGTCGTCGATGTCGTGAGCCAGATAGGCGATGCTGTCGGCGAGCTTGACGATCTGGCCTTCGAGGGTATGGGCGATGCCCCAGCCCTCGGCAGCGACGCTATCTCGGAGCTTGGAGTGCTTGAGGATGCCGTCACGGACCTGTTCGGCCAGGTTAAGGCCCCGTCCCTCGCGCTCGAGGTACTCGACCACTCGCACGCTCTGCTCGTTGTGGCGAAAGCTGCCCAGCAGCTCGGCCATCGCGTCCTCGCCGGCGTGGCCGAA
>JACCZL010000021.1 GCA_013695975.1 Chloroflexota bacterium | reverse complement strand
GGAGGATCGTCCCCGTGTAGTCGGCGATCGGCTGCTCGATCTCGCGGACCATCGCCTCGTACTCGCGCTGGAGCCGTGGACGCTGCTCCGTGAACAGGGTGCCGTCGGCGGCGCAGACGCGGTTCGCCACCCGCGTGGCCCACTCCCAGTCGATCAGGCGGACGTCGTCGGCCTGTCCGTAGCGGCGAGCCAGAGCCCAGCCAACGGCCGCGGCCCCGCCAAAGAGGATGCCCTTGCCGAGCGGCCCACGAAGGGCGTTGGTCCCACCGTACTCTGCCATCATCGCCGTGTCCCCGATCTCAGTATCCGTGCGTGTTGAATTATCCCCAGAGCGGATCGAAGGGCCGAAACCGAGCTCACCGCGCGGGCCACTGCTCGGATTGTACCGACGCCCGGCTGGGGCGGACAACTGATGGTGGGCCGATGGCCGCGTCTTCTCGGAGGCTGGTATCATGTCAGCCGCCCACGTCGACGGGCGCCGTCGGGCCTGTAGCTCAGCTGGGAGAGCGCGCGGTTCGCATCCGCGAGGTCAGGGGTTCGAGTCCCCTCAGGTCCACCACGTCGAGGCGCGGCATGCCGCGCCTCTCCCAGCATCAGGAGAGCTGCCATGGTCGTGCGCGGCGTCCGCTACGAGGCCGACTATATCTGGGAGTCCCCCGACGACGGCCAGCGCTACGAAGTCATCGATGGGGAGCTGCACGTGTCACCCGCGCCGGGATGGATGCATCAACGTGGACTCGGCAAGCTGTACGTCAAGATCGCCCTGCACGTCTATGACGAGGGGCTCGGCGAGGTCGTGACCGCGCCGGTCGGCGTGGCGCTGGACGATGAAAATGGGGTCCAGCCTGACATCGTCTACATCTCGGACGCGCGAGCGCACCAGATTAGCCAACGGGGCATCGAGGGCGCGCCCGACCTCGTGGTGGAGATGCTCTCGCCAAGCACCCAGGCCGTGGATCGCGGCAAGAAGATGCGGCGCTACGCCGCGTCGGGCGTCCCGCACTACTGGATCGTCTCTCCCTGGAACCGCACGCTCGAAGCGAACCGGTTGACTGATGGTCGCTACGAGCTCGACGGCAGGTTCGGCCCCGGGAGCGTGTTTCGGCCACCTCTGTTCCCTGGTCTGGAGATCGTCATCGACGACCTCTGGTCCTGAGATGGTGCCGGTCTCCTAAGGCGCCACAGGCACGCGTGCCAGCTCCTCCCGCAGTCTCCGCGCCACGACCAGGGCCTCGTCGCCGCGCAGGCAGTGCGGGTCGAGCAGCAAGTCGCCCTGGAAGACGCGGGTCATGATCGGTGGCTCGCCCACTCGCAAGGCGTTCATCAGGGTGGTCGGGGTCAGGTCCGGCTTGGCCTCGTCGAGGCTCACCAGGACGGTCGGCGAGGTCCAGACCGAGTCGTCGTCCTCGATGCGGACGCGGGCGCCCGGCACGCCTTCGGCGGCCGCGGCGATCTCGCGCGCCTCCTCGAAGTGGCGATCCCACTCCCGTCGGTGGTCGTCTTCGACGAACAGCTCGAGCGCCGTGACCAGGCCGATGATGTCTTCTTTACTGACCTTGCAGGGGCGGCCGATGCTGGCGTTCGGCGCCCCGTTGGCCGCGGCCGCGCGGATCAGGTCGGCGCGGCCGACGAGCAGGCCGCTGCCCTGGGGGCCGCGGATGCCCTTGCCGCCGCTGTAAATCACCAGGTCGGCGCCCCGGTCGGTCCAGCGAGTCAGGTGGCCGGTGGGTGGCAGCGTCGAGGCGGCGTCGACGATCAGCGGCAGGCCATGGGCGTGCGCGCTCGCGGCCATCCGCTCGACCGACACCCCCGCCTCTCCCAGGCGCGGCGAGACGATGAAGATCAGCGCGGCGGTGCGGTCGCCGATCGCGGCCTCGACCTGTTCGGGCGTGCATGCGTCGGCGTCGCCCACGGCGACCAGCCGAGCCCCGCCGGCGCGGAGCGCCTGGTCGTACTGGATGCGCTGGCAGGCTTGGATAACGATCTCGTCGCGCATCCCCTCGGTGTCGGGGAGCCGGCGGATGCGATCGGGGTTGGTGCCGGCGATGCAGGCCGCGGCCGCGAGGAGGAGACCGCCGGCCGAGCCCGAAGTCACGTGGGCCGCCTCAACCCCGACAAGACGGGCGATCCGCTCGCCGGCGCGGGCGTTGAGCTCGGCCATGTCCACGAAGGCCGTGGCCGCCTCGGCCATCGCTTCGAGCACCGGCGGCGGCATCAGCGACCCGCTCGCCATCGTGTTCATGCCCCGTGCGTTGATAATCGGCCGAACGCCCAGTCGTTGGTAGACTCCCATTCGGTCACCTCCAAGTCACCACGATTCTAGCCGGTTCGGTTCACGCCCATCGATTCGGATATGGTATTCTGAACCCGGCTGCCGTAGTTCGCCCGCTCGACGGTCGAGTCCACGTCTTTGCTCGCCAATGCTTGAGGCCGGCTTCTACATCGCGTCCAGCTTCTGGCTCGGGGCCCTGCATGCCGCGACGCCC
>JACCZL010000020.1 GCA_013695975.1 Chloroflexota bacterium | reverse complement strand
CTCCGGCGCAGCGCCCGCCGGGGCGTGCGCTGCGTGGTTTCGACTACTCGTCGGTGCCCCCGCCAGCCTCCTGGTCGTCGGGGAACTGGATCGTGACGTCGTCTCCGCCGCCTTCGCCGCCGACCGCGGTCGCCTCGGCATCCGGATCGTACTCGCGATACATGCTCATCGTCTCTCTCCTTTACTCTCGGTGCGAGTCGCACCGCCCCCCCCCACGTGGGGGAGAGTCTTCCGCCAGAGCCGCAAAGCGCAAATTCCCGTCCCGGAAACCGGGCCATCCAGCCGCGATCCAGCACCGCCCATGGCTGGAATGGCACTCTGGGGAGACAGAGAGGACGTGTCTTCCTATGACCGCGGCCAGGTGAGGATGGCGGCGAGCAGGATCGGCAGCATCGGGCTGTCACTGGCGTGGCCGGCGGTCAGCACGATGATCGGGGGGCGGCCGTATCCGTCGACGACCAGGTGGGCCTTGGTGCTCAGCCCGCCGCGGGAGCGGCCGATGCCGTGATCGCCGGGTTCAGCCGGGAGGTCGATCTGTTCTTGTCATTCGGCGCGGCCCCCGTGTGCTCGCCCGGCTGCGAGGAGCACCTCGCCAGCGTGGCGGCGTGCTGGTGGATGCGCATCACGCTGGAGTCGATGCTTACCGTCCAGTCGACCTGGCCAGCGGCGTCGCCCTTTAGGAGCGTGGAGTTGCTCCACGGCAGCGGCTCCTCCAGCGTCGTTGACGCAACGTACTTCTGGACGTTGTTGAGCACCGCGGTGAAGGGGTTGTCCTTCTGGTTGGGCCAGAAGCCGGCGAAGTCCTCGAAGGTCCGTCGCCCGAGCAGCAGCGGCCCGCCCTGGGCCATCCGCTCTCCCATCACGCTGCCCATGACCGAATCGCCGTAGGGCGGCGCCCAGCCGCCGTGCTCGAAGTCGCCGCGGAGGTCCTCGTCGGGGCGGCCCGGTGCCTGCATCACGCCATCGAGCGTCAGGTGGTTGGTCACAACGACTTTGCTCATTGAAGTTCCTTTCCGATGTCGAGCAATCGGACGTCGCCCTGAGGCAGCGCGGGCCCGCTCTGTTGCTCCTCGGTGGTTGTTCAGGATTTCTCCTGACCGTCGGCACCGTGCCGGCTTCTCACCCTCTATACGAACGGCTTCCGACCGGATCGACCCGGGGCACGGCCGCGCCACGAAAATTCCCCACCCTGCGCCACGGCGTAGACAACCGAGGAGGTGGAGCGAGGGGTGGGCCAGCTACGATGCAAACGGGGTCGGTCAACTCTTCTTGCGGACCTGGCCGTCGACCTCGACGCGGAAGCCGTCAGCGCGCAGCTCGCTCGCGACGGCCTCGGCGCACTCGAGGTGGCGGTCGGCGATTGGGATGACGCTTCGTGTCGGCCTTCACTCCACCAGCAGGCGCTCCAGCACGGACCTGTGTTGAGCCACCAATCGAAGAAGCTGGTCGAACCGGGCGCGCTGGGGCGCTGTCAGGAGTCCTTGCTCGGCCCACCGCTCGAGCTGATGCAGACGGTCGGTGGGCACTCCCCAATCGCAGGCGAACGTCAACCGTGACAGCTCGTCCCAGTCGCCCCATTCGGCGGCGAGCTCGGGCATGGCCTCCCACTTGCGGGTGAGATAGGACATGTAGTCATCGATCCGATCCCGCGGCCCGGGGTCTTGCGCTACTTGAGCCATCTTGCCTCACTCGGGATACCCGTCTCGGGCAACTCCGAAAACTGGTACCCGGTCACGATGATGCCACGGTCGGCGGAGTAGATGACCAGGAGCTGTCGCTCGGGCTTCACCCCACGCCGCGCCGGGAACACTACGAGATCCGTCGGCGTGACGATGGCCGCCAGGTGGCCGCCGCGGCGCTCATAGACCGCGAGACGCGCGGACGGGTGGCGCACCGCCCGCCTGATATCCTCCAGGTACTGTGCGACCGAGGTGCCATCCACCCACTGCTGTTCGATGACGACGCGCTTGACCAGATGGTAGCTGAGCGACTCGGCGCGGGCAGCGAGCTGATGACCGTGATACCGAGTGCCTCGCTCGTCGACGGGCACACGGACCGATTCTCGGCTGAACGGAGCAGCCGCCATGTGCTCGATGATGCGGTCGAGCTCGTCCGCTCCACTCGCGCATGCTCTAAGAGCGCGGCGCGCTCCATGGGGCCGAGGTCGCCTTCGCCGCGGGCGTGGCGGGCTCTTTCAGCGCGCGCTACTGGCGAAGACCCGCGGTTCGGGTAGCGGCTCGGCGCGCTGGTGCGCTGAAGCGACTAGCGCGGCCAGCGCCTCGTGCCCGTGCCGAATGGCGTCCTCGTAGCTCTCGCCATGGGTGATGGGATTGAAGACCCGTCCCTCCCACTCTGGTAGCGTCACCAAGTAGGCCTGATCCTCGTCCGACCACTGTACTATCATCGAGTATTGCAGTCGTTCACTCATGGTTGCTGCCCTTCTTGCGCCTCGCGCAGCGCTTGGAGTGCGCGACGCACCTGGGTTTCTTGATACGTCTTGGCGTCGGCGCCATCCTGCCCCGCGATGACGGCGCTGATGCCGGCGAGGAGCGGATGCTTCCATACCTGGTGGCTGCCGCTCTGATGCTCCTGGGTAAACCCTGCCCGCCGTAGGTCCGCGCGCAGCTCGCGGATCTTGCGTGGCACTCGGCTAGACCCTGGCTACGCAGCGCATGAAGGTCCCATTCGTGGCCGGAGCATCCAACGGTAGGGGAGTTCCATACGCTTCAGGACTGGTCACACGCGGGATCGCTCCAGTGCTCGGTCGTGCACCACTAGCGCGACGCCGATGCTCCAGTACGGGGGGATGGTAACACGGGTCGAGCCGTGGACCGCGGCTGGATTTCCGAGCTCTACTGCCTGCCTGCTCGCTCCACCCGCACCCGTTGGAGGAACGCGGCGCGCTCCATGGGGCCGAGGTCGCCCTCGCCGCGGGCGCGGACCGAGACGGCGTTGGCCTGGATGTCGCGGTCGCCGGCGACGAGGATGTAGGGCACGCGTTGCGTCTCGGCCTGGCGGATCTTGTTTTGCATTCGCTCGCGGCGGCCGTCGACCTCGATGCGGAAGCCGTCAGCGCGCAGCTCGCTCGCGACCGCCTCGGCGTACTCGAGGTGGCGGTCGGCGATCGGGATGACGCTCACCTGAGTCGGCGCCAGCCAGAGAGGGAAGGCGCCGGCGTAGTGCTCGATCAGGATCGCCATGAAGCGCTCGTAGGTCCCGTAGATGGCACGGTGGATGATCACCGGGCGGTGCGGCGCGCCGTCCTCGCCGACGTACTCGAGCTCGAAGCGCTCCGGCAGGTTGAAGTCGGCCTGGATGGTGGTGAGCTGCCACGGCCGCCCGAGGGCGTCGACGATGTCGACGTCGATCTTCGGCCCATAGAACGCCCCCTCGCCGGGCTTGACCTCGAAGGGGACGCCGTTCGCACGGAGGGCGTCGGCCAGCTCGGCCTCGGCCCGCTCCCAGAGCGCCGGGTCACCCATCGCCTTTTCGGGGCGGGTGCTCAAGTAGTAGCGCCGCTCCAGGCCGAACAGGTCGTAGATCATGCTGCCAAACTCGAGCAGCGCCGTGATCTCCGAGCCGATCTGGTCCGGTCGGCAGTAGATGTGGGCGTCGTCCATGGTGAGCTGGCGTACCCGCAGCAGGCCGGCGAGGGTGCCGGAGCGCTCGTTGCGGAGCAGGCGGTCGGTCTGGGCCAGGCGGATCGGCAGGTCGCGGTAGCTGCGGGTCCTGGCGCGGTAGACGATGGTCGACTCGGGGCAGTTCATCGGTTTGAAGGCGTAGGTCTCGTCCTCGACCTCGGAAGTGAACATGTTTTCGCGGTAGTAGCCCCAGTGGCCGGACTGCTCCCAGAGGCTCGACTTGACCAGCGACGGGGTGCTGATCTCGTGGTAGCCTCGCCGCTCGAGCTCGGTCAGCAGGAGCCGCTCCAGCTCGCGAATGATCTGCATCCCGTTGGGCAGCCAGAATGGCTGACCGGGGGCGACGTCGTCGAACAGGAACAGCCCTAGGTCGCGTCCGACGACGCGGTGGTCGCGCCGCTTGGCCTCTTCGATCCGCCAGAGGTACTGCTCGAGCTCCTCACGGGTCGGCCAGGCGGTGCCGTAGATCCGCTGGAGCATCGGCCGCGACTCGTCGCCGCGCCAGTAGGCGCCGGCGACGTTGAGCAGCTTGAAGGCCCCGATCTGGCCGCTGCCGCGGACATGGGGGCCACGGCAGAGATCGGTCCAGTCGGGACCGGTGTCGTAAAACGAGAGCGTCTCCTCGTCGGGCACGCTTTCGATGATCTCGACCTTGAACCGCTCACCCCGCTCATGGACCGCGCGGAGCGCCTCGTCGCGCGAGACCTCTCGGCGGACGAACGGCTCGTCCGCTTCGACGATCCGCCGCATCTCGGCCTCGATCGCCGGGAGGTCCTCGGTCGACAACTGCTGGCCCGCGACGTCGATGTCGTAGAAGAAGCCGTCGTCGGTCGTCGGACCGATCCCGAGCTTCGAACCAGGGTACAGGCGCTGAACAGCCTTGGCCATCACGTGGGTGGTGCTGTGGCGCATGGTGTCCAGGTCGTCCGCGTAGTGCGGGCGACCGAGCCGCGGTGCGATGTCCGGCGCATCGATTGCTGCCATGTTGGCCTCCCGAATGGAAACCCCACCGCCGTGGGTACCCTCCCTCGACCCGCTCGAGGAGATAGACAACACAACGTCCCACCGTCCTCGGGACGATGGGGCCTCATCATCGAGCCGGGGGCGAGGGTGATGGCGAAGGCGATGGGGACGGGGACGGCGGGGCCTTGGTGACCCCGATCGGCGAGGGCGCGGTCTGTGGCGTCGGCGCCGTCTCGGTCGCGGCCGATGCTCCAGCGGATCTACGGCACCGCC
>JACCZL010000010.1 GCA_013695975.1 Chloroflexota bacterium | reverse complement strand
CCGAGAGCGTCTGTTGGCGGACCAGTTCCGCGACGGCACGGACTGGACGAAGACGACCGCCTTCGCCATCCCGTCAGCCTACACCAGTTTCCCGCGGGTCAACCTGGAGGGGCGCGAGCCCCGAGGTCGCGTCCGCGGCGGGGCTGAGTACCGGGCGCTGCTCGACCGGCTCGAAGCGGATCTCCGTCGGCTGGTCGACCCACACACCGGCCGGGCGGCCGTGAAGGACGTGGCACGATCGGAGCAGCTCTTTGGCGCCGGGCCAGCCTCGCTGCCGGACCTCTTCGTCCGCTGGGAACCGAGCACCCACTTCGTGCCCAGGGTGGTCCATCCCGACGCCGAGCTGGTCCAACAGAAGCCGGAGTTCTTTCGGGGCACCGATCATTCCGAGCACGGCTTCATCGCCGCGGCCGGTCCGGCCATTCGCGCGCGCGGCTCCATCCACGACGTCGCAGTGCTGGATCTGGCCCCGACGTTCCTCTCGCTCCTCGGCCAGCCTGTGCCGAAAGGTCTGCATGGCAAGCCGCTCGAGGGCATCCATGGCGGCCCGGCATGAGCGCCTCGCAGCCGTACACCCGACTCAGCCTCGGACTGGTCGTCGCCTCGCTGCCGTTCTACCTGTTTCCGCTCAATCTCGGACCGGTCGCGCTCTCGCCTCCGGAGGCCGCGCTCCTCCTTTGCGCGCTCATCGTGGGGCTACGCAGGGTCTTCGACCGACGCGGTGGGCAACGTAGGCTCCTGCCGGAACCGAGTTTCTTCGATGCCCCGATCGCCCTTTTGCTTGCCGCCGCGCTGCTGTCGCTGTTGGTCACAGAGTACTTCCGGCTCAGCCTGCGCGAGCTGCGGACGCTGATCGTCGAGCCGATCCTCTTCTTTTACCTGGTGCGCTCAGTGGTCGGGAGCGTCGAGGACGCCACCTGGCTGCTGGACGTCTTTCTGACTGGGGTGACCATCGTCGCACTGCTCGGGATCGGGCAGTTCTTCCTGGGCGGAGCGGTGACCGACGTGCAGGGGGTACGGCGGGTCCAGGGTACCTACCTCTCTCCGAATCATTTCGGTCTGCTGCTGGGGCGCGCGCTGCCGTTCCTACTAGCCGGCGCCTGGCTGGGTGTCCGGCGCGGGCCGCGGACACTGGCCGCCCTGATCTGCTCGACCGCGCTGGTCTTGACCTTCTCGGTTGGGGCCTGGTTGGGGACGGTCGCCGCGATCCTCACACTGAGCCTGATCCTGGGAGGGCGCCGCGTTGTGCTCGCGGTCGGGCTTGCCGTCGTGGTCCTCAGCCTCGCCGCCGTGGCGACCCTGCCGGCCGAACGCGTCCTCGCCCGCCTCGACCCTGCACAGGGAACCGCCCTGGTGCGCGTCCAGCTCTGGCAAGCCGCGGGCCAGATGCTCGCGGAGCAGCCGCTCCTTGGGATCGGCCTGGACAATTTCCTCTATCGCTACCCGGCCTATGTCCCGCCCAACGTCATCCTCGAGCCGAACCTCTCGCACCCCCACAATCTGGTCCTCCAATTCTGGCTGCAGCTCGGACTTCTCGGCCTCGTCGCGATCAGTTGGCTGCTCGGCACCTTCGTCGCTCGCGCTGTGCCGGCGACGCGAGGCGGACGCGCCCCCGCCGAGCGCGCCCTCGCGGCCGGCGCGCTGGCCAGCATGGCCAACTTCGTCGTCCACGGCCTGATCGACAACAGCTACTTCCTCGTCGACACCGCGTTCATCTTCTGGCTCACCCTGGGGATTACGCCGACCCGGCTGATAGCGGATAGCGGCGTGGTGTACAATCACGGGCGCCGCGCTGGTCGACTACGGAGCGGCTCCCAGGGCGCTCGGCCCACGCTCACGCTGCTCGACGGAGGCGCCCCTTGAGGGCCTTGGTGACCGGCGGCGCCGGCTTCATCGGCTCCCACCTGTGTGACCGGCTCCTGGCCGCCGGCCACACGGTGGTGTGCGTCGACAATTTCATCACCGGGTCACGTCGCAACCTCGAGAGCCTGACGGGGAACCCGCGCTTCGAGCTTTTCGAGCGCGATGTCGTCGATGCATTCGATGCCGAGGCCGACCTGATCTTCCACCTGGCGAGTCCGGCCAGTCCCAAGGGGTACGGTCGTCATCCGCTGGAGACGGCGATGACGAACTCGCTCGGGACTGTCAACCTGTTGGAGCTGGCGCGGCGCAAGGGGGCTCGGTTCCTGCTGGTCTCGACGTCCGAGATCTACGGTGAGCCGACGGTCCACCCCCAGACGGAAGACTACTGGGGAAACGTCAACTCCCTCGGCCCACGCGCGTGCTACGACGAGAGCAAGCGCTTCGCGGAAGCGGTCAGCATGATCTTCGTCCGCGAACATCGGCTCGATCTGCGGATCGTTCGGCTGTTCAACACGTATGGGCCCAGGATGGACCCCGAGGACGGTCGCATCGTGCCGACCTTCATCGTCCAGGCCCTTGCCAACGAGCCGATGAGCGTTTTCGGCGACGGGTCGCAGACGCGCAGCTTGTGTTACGTCGACGACCTGGTCAACGGGCTCGAGCGGGTGATGTTCGCCGAGGGACAGTCCGGGCAGGTCTTCAACCTGGGCAATCCGGACGAGCACACTGTCCTCGAATACGCCCGCCTGATTCGCGATCTCTGCGGGAGCCGTTCCGAGATCGTGTTCGGCGATCTTCCAGAGGACGACCCGTCGCGGCGACGCCCGGATATCTCGAAGGCCGAACGGCTCCTCGGGTGGCGGCCAAACATACCACTCGAAGAGGGCCTGCGTCAGACCATCGCCTGGCTGCGCACGGTCGGTCCCGGGTCGCGCGTCGCGACTCGCGCGTGATGCTGTCGACCTCACAACTGGCGCCCAGGCAGTGGAAACCGGGGCTTATGGGCCTCGGACTCGGAATCCGGCACTCAGAACCAGGCGTGGGCAGCGCCGCCCTCGGACTGACCCTAGCGCTCCTGATCGGCGCAGCGCCCCTCGACCTGGCGCTCCCTGCAATCGGCGGCCTTGCACTCGTCATCGGCATGCTGATCGCGCCGCCGATCGGACTGTATGCCTTGCTGGTCGGCGTCCCGTTTTCGCCGAGCCTGGGCATCGCAGAGGCCGGATTCTCGCTCTCGGCGGTTGAGCCCCTGGCGTTGCTGCTGCTCCTGATCTGGCTAGCCCGTGGCGTGGTCGACCGGCCCGTCGAGCGCCCGAGTGTCGACTCGGCCAACCCTGCGCGCACTCGGGTCCTGACTGCGCTCTTCGCCCTACTCTGCGTCCTGCTGATCGCCTCTGGCGGGGCCACCAGCCTGCCACTCGCCATCAAAGAGAGCCTCAAGTGGGTCCTGCTCTTCCTGGCCTTCGTTCTGACGAGCGCGTACGTGCGGACCGAGGCGGACGCTCGAGGGGTCCTAGCCGCCCTCTTCTGCGCAGGGGCCGGTCAGGGGCTGGTGGGACTGGTCCAGTTCGTCGGGGGCTTCGGGCCCCCGACCTTCGCGGTCGGCGGGTTCATGCGCGCCCACGGAAACTTCGGACAGCCCAACCCGTTCGCCGGGTATCTCGGCACGATCCTCCCGCTCGCCCTGGCGCTCGCCGCGATCCCCCACCCGGGCCGCTTCCGCACCATCGCTCGGGTCGCCCTCGTCGCGACGGGGCTGGGCATCATCCTGAGCCTGTCGCGTGGGGCCTGGCTCGGGCTGCTGATCGCGCTGGCGGTGATGGCGCTGGTCTGGAGCGCGCGGACCCGCCGGTTCGTCGCGCCGACAGCGACGGTGCTCGTGCTGGTCGGGTTGCTCGGGATCCTCGGTGCATTGCCGCTGGCTCTCGCCACGCGGGTGACCTCGGTGGTCGACAACTTCGGCATCTTCGACGCCCGGCTCGTCCCACCAACGTCCGAAAACTTCGCGGTGGTCGAGCGGATGGCCCACTGGCAAGCCGGCTGGGAGATGTTCCTCGACCATCCCTGGCTCGGCGTCGGTCCCGGCAACTACCCGGCCGTGTATGAGCGCTACGCGATTGCCGGCTGGCGTGAGCCGCTCGGCCACGCCCACAACTACTACCTCAATATGGCGGCGGAGACGGGCCTCGTGGGTCTGACCACCTTCCTCCTGTTCCTGTACTTCGCTTTCCGCGCGATTCTGCGACTCGTCCGTACGGGGGACCGGCCGGTTTCCCTCAAGGCGCTGCAGGCGAGCGACCGCGACCGGACGGCCTCCCCGACCGTCTTCAACCGCGCCCTCGCGGTCGGCCTGCTCGGGACCTTCGTCGTCTTCTGCACCCACAACCTGTTCGACAATCTCCTCGTGCATGGCGTCAGCATCCAGATCGGCGTGCTGCTCGGGCTGGTCGGGGGGGTCGCGTCCGATGGCTGAGGACAACACCGCGGCGGCCAGCGCGCCGGCTGAAGCGGCGGTCGACGTCGATCCGATCAGCCGCCGGCTCCTGAGCGCGCGCACGCTCCTCTCGTTCGCCATTGGGCTGGCGATCCTCGCGCTCGTCCTGAGTCGGATCAACGTCGAGGTCGACCAGATCCTGGCCCATCTACGCCAGACCAACCCGCTCTACTACCTCGCGGCGTTGCTGGTGTATTACACCACCTTCATCGTCCGCGGGCTCCGCTGGCACAAGCTGCTCGAGAACGTCGGCTTCCGCCCGGAAGAAGGCGTCCGGCTGCCACCGGTCAGCGGGGTCGCCATCATCGTCCTGCTGGGATGGTTCGCCAACTGCATCGTCCCGGCCAAGCTGGGCGACGCCTACCGGGCCTACCTCCTGAAGCGAACCGCCGGTGTTCCGTTCGTCAAGACGTTCGGGACGATCGTGGCCGAACGGATCATCGACGTACTCTTGCTGTTCTCGCTGCTGGCGGGCTCGGCGCTGCTCGCGTTCGGTGGGGCGCTGCCGCCGGTGATCTTCGGGATCATGCAGGTGGGGCTCGTCCTGGTCGGCGCGGCGCTCGTCGGGCTGCTCGCGATGCGCAACTTGAGCCCGCTGATCACCCGCCTGATCCCGAGTCGGTTTCGCCAGCAGTACGCGCTGCTCGAGCAAGGGACGCTCGGATCCTTTCGATCGCTCCCACTGGTCCTGCTCTACTCGGTGCTGGAGTGGGCGATCGAGGCGGCGCGGCTCTACCTGGTCTGCCTCTCGCTCGGTCTGTTTCAGCTTCAGCCGTCGATCGTCGTCTTCGTCGCGCTCTCGTCGGCGCTGCTGACGACTTTGCCGGTCACGCCGGCCGGCCTCGGCTTCGTCGAATCGGCGATCGTGGGGATTCTGCTGCTCGCCGCGAGCTTCGGGCTCGCCCCGGGGATCGACGAGAACCTCGCGACCTCCGTGGCGATCCTCGACCGAACGATCAGCTACTGGAGCCTGATCGTGGTCGGCTTTGGGTTTTACCTCTTCGGCCGCAAGCGACTCGCGGTGGCGCAATAGGCGTGAGTGATGCGGCATAGGGAGACGACGCTCACCCGTTCCTCATCCCTCACCTCGCATGCCGCGACCAGGCCGACGAGGATCGCGATCGACTACACCGCGGCGATCAATCAGGACGCGGGAATCGGCCGCTTCGTTCGCCGTCTCGTCCACGCCGTGGTCGACCTGGACCACGCCAGCAGCTACCTGCTGGTCCACGCGGCGCCGAACCCGGGGGTGACCGCCCGCTTCCCGGACGCGCCGAACGTCAGTCGACGGGCGCTCCGCGTCTCCGAGCGCTGGCTCAACGTCTTCTGGCATCGACTCCAGGCCCCGGTTCCGATCGATTGGCTGACCGGGCCGATCGACATTTATCACTCGCCCGACTTCGTGCTCCCACCGGTCCAGCACGCCCGGAGCATCCTGACCGTCCACGACCTCGCCTTTCTGCTGTACCCGGAGTGCGCCGACGAGCGCCTTCGCGCCTACCTCGAGCGGACCGTTCCGCGCTCGGTGGCCCGCGCCGACTTCGTCCTGGCCGACTCCGAGAACACCCGCAACGACGTCATCTGCCTGCTCGGGGCCAATCCGGAGCGCGTGGCCGTCGTGCCCGGTGGGGTCGATCCCGGCTTTCGTCCGGTCGACGACGCCGCCCAGCAGAACGCCCTCCGCCGCCGGCTCGGGCTGGACGACGACGTCCCGTTCATCCTGTTTGTCGGGGTGATCGAGCCGCGCAAAAACCTGGCCGGCCTAGTCGAGGCCTTCGCGATCCTGAAGTCCCGCCAGAGCCTGCCCCACAAGCTCCTGGTCGTCGGTCGCAGAGGCTGGCTCTGGGAGGGCATCGTCGAGCGAGTCGAGCGCTCGCCCGTGAGTCAGGACATCGTCTTCGCCGGCTTCGTGCCGGAGGAGGATCTCTCGACGCTCTACTCGGCCGCCCAGATCTTTGCCTTCCCGTCCCATTACGAGGGCTTTGGCCTGCCGGTCCTCGAGGCGATGGCCTGCGGCACGCCCGTGGTCGCCTCGCGCGCGAGCTCGCTGCCGGAGGTTGTCGGCGATGCCGGCCTCCAGGTCGACCCCGACGATGCAGAACAGCTCGCCGCCGCCCTCGAGCTGCTGGCCCTGAACCCCGATGTCCGCGACGACATGCGTCGCCGCGGCCTCGAGCGCGTCGGGCAATTTACCTGGCAAGCCGCTGCCGCCCGCCTCCTCGACGTCTATCACCGCGTGGCCGCCTCATAAGCGGCAACCGCGCCGATCACCCTGGCAGCCAGATTCGTGCAGAGAAGGGCGTAGCGCGAGCCGTCGAGGTGATCGAGGCCACGGTCCAACCCAGATTACTCAAGCTCAGCGCCTTGAAGGACGGTGATCGGCGATGACTGAAAACATCTCGATCGAGCGGAGCAGTGGTAACGTCTTCGGCGACCTCGGCTTCAAGCCGCTCGTCATGCCGAGCCCGGATTATTCGCCGGGTCACGCCGAGAGCGGTGCGGAGTCCTGGGAGCGCGGGCGTCCCGCCCGCCCCGGCTTGGACGACCGGGG
>JACCZL010000008.1 GCA_013695975.1 Chloroflexota bacterium | reverse complement strand
AGGATCTGGAGATGCTCGCGGGTCTGCGGCATGATGCCCTCGTCGGCGGCGACCACGAGCAGGGCGATGTCGATGCCGCCGACCCCAGCCAGCATGTTGTGGATGAAGCGCTCGTGGCCCGGCACGTCGACGATGCTGACCTCCTGGCCACCTGGCAGCCGCAGCCAGGCGAAGCCGAGGTCGATGGTCATCCCCCGCTCCTTCTCCTCTTGGAGACGGTCGGGGTCGATGCCGGTCAGGGCCTCGATCAAGGTCGACTTGCCGTGGTCGACGTGGCCGGCGGTGCCGATGACTCTCATGGGAGATGGGCCGCGAGGAGCGTCGCGAGAATCTCGTCCTCCTCGGGTAAGACGGTGCGGAGATCGAAGACCAGGCGGTCGTGCTCGATCCGCGCGACGACGGGCGGGCGGGCTCGGCGGAGCGCCGCGGCGCCCGCGTCCGCGTCGAGGCTTGCCGGCACGGCAAGCAGCCGTGTCGGCAGCGTCTCGCCGGGCAGGGAGCCCCCGCCGACTGCCGAACGGCCATCCTCGATCGTGAAGCCATCGCCGGCCGACCCGAGCGTGGCGATCACGGCGCGGGCGCGGGCCTCGATCTGCTCGGGCGGGGTCGCGATCATCCGCCAGACCGGGACCTCCCGCTCGGGCTCGGCGGCCAGGTAGTGGGCCAGGGTCGCCCCGAGCCCAGCCAGGGTGACCTTGTCCGGGCGGAGTGCGCGGGTCAGGGGGTGCTGCTTCAACCGTGCAACGAGGTCGGCTCGGCCGACGATGATGCCGGCCTGGGGCCCGCCGAGCAGCTTGTCGCCGCTGAAGCAGACCAGGTCGGCGCCGGCCTCGACGCTTTCCTGGACCAGTGGCTCGTGCGCGAGCCCATAGCGTGTCGTGTCCAGGAACGAGCCGCTGCCGAGGTCGTCCGCGAGGATGCAGTCCCGCGCGTGGGCGGCGTGGGCGAGCGCTCCGAGGGCCGGGGCGTGGGTAAAGCCGATCACCCGAAAGTTGCTGCTGTGAACCCGCAGGAACAGGGCGGTACGCTCGCTCAGCGCGGCCTCGAAGTCGGCGACGTAGGTCCGGTTGGTCGTGCCGACCTCGACCAGCTCGGCGCCGCTCTGGCGGAGGACGTCGGGGATCCGGAAGCCGCCGCCAATCTCGACCAGCTCGCCTCGGCTGATGACCACCTCGCGCCCTCGAGCGAGGGCGCTCAGGATCAGCAGGAGCGCCGCGGCGTTGTTGTTGACGACCAGCGCGGCTTCGGCCCCGCTGAGACGCCGCAGCAGCTCGGCGACGTGCTCGTGTCGCGAGCCGCGACTGCCGGCCTCGAGATCGTATTCGAGATTGGAGTAGCCGAGACCCGCCTCGTGCATCGCGGCCAACGCCGCGCTACTGAGCGGGGCCCGACCGAGATTGGTGTGGATCACCACGCCGGTCGCGTTGATGGCTCGGCGCAGGGTGGCGCGGGTCGCCCGCTCCAGGCGCACCGCGACTGCCTCAGCCAGGCTGCCGACCACCCCATTGCCGTCGCCAGCGCGGAGCCGGCGGCGGGCGTCGCCGAGCGCCTCGCGCGCCGCGTCCACCACCAGTGGGCGTGGATGGATTCGCGTCAGGGCAGCCACCCGCTCGTCCAGGAGCAGCCGATCGACGCTCGGCAGGGCACGCACGGCGTCTGGCACGGCGATGTCCTCACCCCTCACGGAACCCGCTCGATTGTAAGGGGCCGGAATGGCAGGGGCAAAACGCCGCCGGCCTGGCGGTCAACGGGGGATGGCACGGATCGACCGCACCTGGACGACGGCGCTCTGGCCGGCGTTGCTGGCGTCGAGACCAATCGTGAGGGTGCTGGCTCGCGGATCGACCGGATGCTCCAGTCGCAGCGTCTCGGGTTGGGTCGTCACGTTCGCCACCTCGGTCAACGCCGTGCCGTCGTCCACCCACAGCAGCGCCGCCCCGGGCCGATCGGCCAGTAATCGGACGTCGACCGCCAACCGCGAACCACGCAGGCCATCGACCGGAAGCTCCTGGACGATCCCACCCTCACCACCGCCGGGTGTCTGGAAGTCGAGCCGCAGTGCGAACGGCTCACCCTGGTCCGGCTCGACTTGACGCACCGTCAATCCCCCCTCGCCCGAGACCTCGCCGGCCCAGGCGGCCGGCCAGGCGCGAAAGTCGCCGTTCTGGAGCAGGTTGCGGCGGTCGTGGTCTTCGCACCGCCAGAGCTCCCAGGGGAGGTGTGGCTTGCCGGAGCTGAGGGGGAGCTCGAAGCACCGCTCGGGGAGGACCCCGGGCAGCGTGTCACCCGGGCGGCGAGTCTCCAGCACGATGTACGTCGGGCGGTAGGTTTCCAGCACGCTCTCGT
>JACCZL010000982.1 GCA_013695975.1 Chloroflexota bacterium | reverse complement strand
ACCACGGCCCCCGCGAAGCCGACCGAGGCGGCCAAGCCGGCCGCGGACGCCAAGCCGGCCGGGCCGGCCAGGCTGACCGACGGCAAGATCGTCGTCGGCGTGATCAACGACCAGTCCGGCGTCTACGCCGAGCTGAGCGGTGTCAACGCCGTCAAGGCGGTCCAGATGGCGTTCGACGACTTTGAGGCCAAGTACGGCAAGGGCTCGCTCGGCGGCTCACTCGAGGTCATCAGCGCCGATCACCAGAATAAACCGGACCTGGCGAACTCCAAGGCCCAGGAGTTCTACGACCGCAACGCCGTCGACGTCATCATGGACGTTCCGACCTCCTCCGCGGCGCTGGCCATCGCTGGCGTGGCGAAGGAGAAGCAGAAGATGTACATCAACGTCACGGCGGCCACGACCGAGCTGACCGGGGCGCAGTGCAACAAGTACACCTTCCACTACGCCTACGACACCTGGATGCTGGCCAATGGGACCGGCACCGAGGTGACCAAGAACGGCGGCAAGAAGTGGTACATCATCTACCCGAACTACGCCTTTGGCCAGGACATGGACCGCTCGTTCCAGGCCGCGATCAAGGCGGCCGGTGGCGAGATCGTCGCCAGCGACGGCACGCCCTTCCCGAACCCTGGTAACGACTTCTCGTCCTTCCTGCTCAAGGCCCCAGGGCTCAAGCCCGAGATCCTCGGGACGATGAACGCCGGCGGTGAGCTGGTCAACGTCGTCAAGCAGTACAACGAGTTCCGGCTGCGGGATCAGGGGGTCAAGCTGGCCATCGGGCTCCTCTTCGACACCGACATCCACGCGCTCGGGGCCGACGCCTTCGCCGGCGTGCTTTACACCACGGCGTGGGTCTGGAACCACGACCAGCAGTCACGCGAGTGGTCCGACAAGTTCCAGAAGGTCGCCAATACTCGCCCGACCTTCGCGCACGGCGGCAACTACTCGGCCGCGATGCAGTACCTCGAGGCGGTCCGCCGCGCCGGCACCGACGAGGCGGACGCCATCGTCACGGCGCTCGAGGGCCACAAGTTCGAGGACTTCATGATGCGCAACGCCCAGATTCGGCCCGAGGATCACCGGGTGATCCACGACGCCTACCTGGCCGAGGTCAAGCCGGCGAGCGAGGTGAAGGAGCCCTTCGACTATTCGAAGGTCGTGAGCACCATCCCGGCTGACAAGGCCTTCCGCCCCGTCGCGGAAGCCAAGTCGGCCGGCTGCAACATCCAATAGGAGGCATGTGGAAGGTGGTAGGTGGTAGGTAGGGAGCGGGAGAAGGCCCCCTCCCCCACCTGCCACCTTCCACCTACCACCTACTCTCGACTATGGACCCCGTAACGCTGCTCCCGCAGATATTTAACGGACTGGTGCAGGGCACCTTTTACGCCCTGCTCTCGCTCGGGCTGGCGATCATCTTCGGGGTCCTGCGGGTAGTCAACTTCGCGCACGGGGCCTTCTTCATGTTGGGGGCCTTCGGGGCGTATATCCTGTCCCAACAATTCAGCGTCCCGTTCTGGCCGGCGCTGATCCTGGCGCCCGTCCTGGTGGGCCTGTTCGGGATGGTCCTCGAGCGGACGGTGATCCGCCGCCTTTACAAGCTCGACCCGCTGTACAATTTCCTACTGACCTTCGGGATCACGCTGATCCTCCAGGACGCCATGCGCCTGCGCTTCGGGATGCAGGGCCAGCCCTACGCTCCCCCCCGCGAGCTGGCCGGCGCGACGAATCTCGGCTTCTTCTTCTACCCGAATTACCGCTTGTTCGCGATGCTGTTCGCGATCGCCGTCTGCCTCGGCGTCTGGTACCTGATCGAGCGGACGCGGGTCGGGATGATCGTCCGCGCCTCGACCGAGAAGCCGGACCTGACCCGCGCGCTGGGCGTCAACGTCGATCGCTGGGTCACGCCCGTGTTCGGCTTCGGGGTCGGGCTGGCGGCTCTGGGCGGGGTCCTGGCGGCCCCGATGCAGAGCGTCTACCCGCTGATGGGGGCCGAGCTGATCATCACGGTCTTCGCGGTCGTCGTGATCGGCGGGCTCGGCTCGATCGTCGGGGCGATGGTGGCCGGCCTGCTGGTCGGCGTCGTCTTCGGGATCGGCCTGGCGATCGTCCCGCCGCTGGCCAACACCCTCGTCTTCATCCTGATGGCCGTGGTCCTGCTGGTCCGCCCGGCCGGCCTGTTTGGCAGCGTGGAGGCCGCGTGAACCGCCGAACGTCCCGTCTGCTTGGCTACGGTGTCGGCCTGCTGCTCGCGCTCGTCCTGCCCCGGCTGGTTTACCCGGTCCTGGCGTTGGACATCCTGCTGGGGGGGTTGTTCGCCATCGCGGTCGACCTGCTGCTTGGCTTCGTCGGGCTGCTCTCCTTCGGCCACGCGATGTTCTGGGGACTGGGCGGCTACGCGGCCGGCTACCTGGCCAAGACGATCGCCCTCGACTACCCGTTCGCGGCGCTGATCGGGGCCGGCGCGGCCGCCCTCCTAGCCGTGCCGACCGGTTACCTGGCGATCCGCCGCACTGGGATCTACTTCGCGATGGTCACCCTGGCGTTCGCCCAGATGCTGTTCTACCTGGTGAACGAGGCGCGACCGATCACCGGTGGCGAGAACGGCCTCCAGGGCATCTCGCGGACGCTCCTCGGCACGAACCTCAACGACGCGACGACCTTCTACTACGCCGCCCTGCCGCTGGTCCTGTTCGGGTACTGGCTGGCCTACCGGATCGTCCACTCGCCATTCGGCCACGTGCTGGTCGCCATCCGCGACAACGAGGCTCGGGCCCAGTCGCTGGGCTACCCGACCGGTCGCTACAAGCTGCTGGCGTTCGTGCTCTCGGCCTTTCTGGCTGGCCTGGGTGGCGGGCTCTACTCGCTGGGCCACGGCTTCGCGGCGCTCGAGCTGGTCCACTGGTCGACGTCGGGCACGGCGGTCGTCATGACGATCCTGGGCGGGATCGGCACGCTCTGGGGCAGCATCATCGGGGCGGCGATCTTCCTGCTGCTGCGCGACTCGCTCTCGACGCTCACCGACGCCTCGGGCGTGGTGACCGGCACGATCTTCATCGTGGTCGTGCTTGGCTTCCGCCGCGGCATCTGGGGCAGCCTCCTGCACGCCCTGCCCGGCCGCCGCGAGGCCGGCGCGCTCGCGCCGGCCGTCCAGAGCACCGAGGCGACGAACGGTGCGACACCCGCAGCCGCTGCTCCACAGGAAGGGCGCCTCGAGACGAAGGTGTGACCGCGCGGAGATGCTTGTGTGAGCGCCAAGGCGGCGTCTGTCGTCCAGAGTGATCCTGACATCCTCGGGGGCATCCCGGTGTTCGTCGGCACTCGGGTACCGGTGCGAAACCTGATTGACTATCTCGAAGCTGGCGACGACCTCGACGACTTCCTCGATGACTTTCCATCGGTGAGCCGCGAACAGGCGGTTGCCGCCCTCGAGCTCGCACACGCCGCGTTGGTAGCCGGTGCGCGTCCTCCTCGATGAATGCCTCCCGCGCGGCCTGGACCCGCGAGCTCATCGGTCATGACGTGCGCAGCGTCACAGCGGTCGGGTGGTCAGGAATTAAGAATGGCGATCTGCTCGAAACCTCGTCACGAACCTCTGGCTCTTGCTCACTTTCGCTGATCAGGAATCGGCCCACGCTGGGCGGTCTAACAGGAAGGGAAGCCGCATTCTCTCGGCGGCATCGGCTCACCGTTGCTACTGGCCCAGCTGACCCCCTGACTCA
>JACCZL010000995.1 GCA_013695975.1 Chloroflexota bacterium | reverse complement strand
CGGCCGAGCCGATCGATCGCCTCGCGCTGGGCGCGCGACTCCGTCGTCTGGCGACCTAGCTCGGCCTCGGCCTGGCCGAGCCGATTGGCCGCGTCCTGGGGCCCGATTCCGCCGGACTCACGCCCTCGTCGCAGGTCGTCGAGGGCACGGGTCACGCCCGCGGTTCGGCCGCTTTGATCCGGGCTCGATGGCCGCTCCTGGACCACGCGCGGCGTCGTGTCCTCAGGCGGGACTTGCTCGGGCGAGGGGTCCTGACGCGGCAGCAGCGACCACAGCGAGGGCCGTGGGATCGGCGCGGGGAGGCGATTCTCCAGGCCGGTCAGCAGGACGAGTCCGGCCGCGAGCAGACCGAGCGCCGCGGCGACGCCGAGATCGCGTCCGACCCGCGGGCCACCGCGCCAGTGTTCGCGGGCCCAGCCGGCAGCGTCGAGCGCCGTGGCAAGCTGGCGGCGAGCGATCGACCCCTGCAGCCGCCCTCGGTCGCCGCCGGCCAGCTCGACCGCCGTCCCGATCCGCTCGCGTAGCCCGAGTCGGTGGTCGGCGGCCCTCGCCGCCTCCATCGGGGACGGGTAGCGGAACAGCGACAGCACCAGCGCGAAGCCGACCGCGGCCATCACCGGGCCCCCGTAGTAGGTCGGGTCGATCGGGGTCAGCGTGCCCCAGGCCAGGGCCAGCAGGACCACGGCGACGCCAAACCCGAGCGCGAGCGCCCGCGCGCCAAGCCGCAGGGCCCGCTCCAGCCAGATCTGCCGTCGGAGAGTCCCAACGTGGCGCCGCAACTGGCGGACCTCGGGATCGAGGGGTGACGTCACAGCGACCAATCGTGCTCGTGAGCGGCCAGGGCCGGGCGAGCAGGGTAGGTCGGGGTCATCGGGAGGCGGGGACGGCGGCTCAAACCCCAGGCCAGTCCGATCGCGGCCAGGCCAACCGATCCGCCGCCGAGGGCAGCGATCGCGAGCCGATTCTGGACCGCCTGGGCCTCGTCGAGCACGAGGTTTGCTTCCGCGGTGCGTTCGGCGTCGCCCAGGTCGACGAAGGATCGGCCGGCCACGAGCGCTGTCTCGCGCGCCTCCGGCAGCCGCCACGCCCCGACCAGCGCCTTCGCCTGCTCCAACTGCTCCATCGCCTCGATCCCCTGCTGCGCTTGCGTCAACTCCGTCCTCACCAGGTCGTGGCGGCCCTCGTCGCCGACAACCGACCAGAGCTTCTCCGACCGACCCAACAGGTCGGAGGCGGTCTTGTAGTCGTGACCCTCGAGCGCGGTCGACCCACGCCGGCCAAGCTCGACAGCCTCAATGGCGTCACTGGATTGTCTCAGTCCCATCCTGGCCTGTTCCAGCTTTTCGGCGCGGCCGAGGTCGCCAAAGAGCCTGCTGGCGCGCTCGAATCCCTCTCTAGCCCCAGCGTAGTTGCCCTCGGCGAACAGCCGCCGTGGCTCGCCAAGCTCCCACAGATCCAAGTCGTTGCGGCTCCAGCCGCCGTCGAGGAAGCGGGGTAGCGCCGCCTGCCACTCGACCTCGAGTTGTTCGAGGGAGCGGCCGAAGGCGCGGCGGACCGCCTCGTCGAGCCCCTGCTCTTCACGGAGGAAGCCGACCATGCGCACCAGGTGCCCGAAGCCGTAGTGCTCGCTCAGAAACTGGACCATCGCGTAGCTCTCCGGATAGGCGATCGAGGCGCGGGCGAGGAACGTCCGCTGGCGATTCAGGTCGGCGAAGGTCAGCAACTGGCCGACCTCGGCGCCGCGTCGGAGGATTCGCGCCAGCTTTGCTCGCTGCTCTCCATCCTGCTCGACCGCCTGGGCCAGCCCCTCCTGGAAGCCGATCGGGAGCTTGTTGTCGGACAGGTCGGCCAGGACGATGTGAGTCAGCTCATGTCTGACCGCGTCGCGGCGGAGGAGCTCCGACTGCTTGCGCAGGCGTTCCAGCGCCAGCCCGACCTCGCGGGTGAGCGGCCGGGCATGGGCGAGCACCCCGTCCTCGCCTCGAGCGAGGGGGTTGGCTACGGCGTAGGCCGCCTCGTCCGGGTAAAAGGTGACGACGATCCCGGGTCGCCCCTCCTGACCGAAGATGTCCGAGACCTGCCGATAGATGTCCTCGACGAACTCGCCGTACCAGCCGACCTCGGCTTCGTCGCCAGCGGTGTAACGGAGGACGAGGTGCTCGGTCTGGCGCTCGAGCCACTCCGGCTCAGCCGAGGCCGACGGCGTGCCCGGACCGAGGAGCACGATCAGGGAGACCAGTAGCCAGCAAAGCGGTCTGGCGTAGGCGTGCATGGCGCAATGGTCCCCGGCTGACCCCTCCCCAACGCGGAGAGTGGCGTAGGGGCGGTTCGCGAACCGCCCCTACAGCCGCCCGGTCGGCGATGGAGTTTGGAAGGGTCGACTAATAGTGGATGAACAGCGGGATTCCCACGGATCCCCAGTTCCAGAAGAACTCGGAGTCCGCGAGGTTCATCCCCAGGCAGCCGTGGCTGCCCGAGTACCCGAAGTTCGACGACCACCAATTGTAGTGGATCGAGGCCCCATCCGCCGTGAAGTACTGCGTGTTCAGGACGTCCTTGAGGAAGTAGCCGCCGGGGGCGGTGCGGGGGATGCCGAGCGTCGCGGAGTCCATCGTCTCGTTGGCGACTCGGCGGGAAATCTTGAAAAACCCAGTTGGCGTCGCCCAGGCGACCGTCCCCTTCATCGCGAGGGCCGAGTAGACGGCCTTGCCGT
Organism: Chloroflexota bacterium; assembly: GCA_013695975.1. Taxonomy (GTDB): domain Bacteria; phylum Chloroflexota; class UBA6077; order UBA6077; family JACCZL01; genus JACCZL01. Next base: position 5,935 of record JACCZL010000995.1, on the reverse strand, counting down.
CTTCATAGGCGGTGACCAGCACCGGCTCGTTCAGATCCGCCTCGATGACCTTGCCCGGATGTGGCGGGAACGACTTCGGCAGCTTGACCAGCGAGTGGTGGACGAATTGCCCATCGCCGACGCGGTACCACTTTTCGCCGTCGGCGCCGATGACGTCGTCGAGCACCTGAACGGGGCTGTTATGGGGCAGATTCTTGAGCAGGCTGTCTGGCGCTACTTGCGGGCGGCCGCGGAGGTTGGCGCCGCCAATCACCCGACCGGGCAGGTTCACGCTGCCGGCGGGCGGCGCGGCCGGAGCCGCCACGGTGGGCGTTGGGGCGGGCGGGTTCAGGTAGGCCGCGGGTGGCTCGCCACTCGGGCCGACCGCCGCCGCCGGGATCCAGGCGGTCCCGTCAGTGAGCGGATTGAAGACGTGGAGGCGCGGCCCGCGCTGCGGGACGAGCACTTTGAAGTAGGTAAACAGCTCGGCATGACCGAGGCTGGCGGCCCGCGCGTTGGGACCCGACCAGAGCTCGGCCCGGACGAAGTTCTGGACCCAGAAGGGATCGAACGCCTGGGCGTCTGGCGCGGCGAGAGCGAGACTCGGCCGGAGCGAGACGCCGAGCGCCAGCGGGGCCGCGACCGCCAACCCGAGGCGGAGGAACGAGCGGCGGGTTGAGCGGGGCATGCTACCTCCTGGTATGAGGACGATTGGCGTCGAACCCTGGGATCCGCGCGATTATACCGTCCGTCGCCAAAAATGCGCCCATTTTGATGGCTAACGAGAAGAACGACGTGCGCTTCAGTAGGGGCGGTTCGCGAACCGCCCCTACGCGTCGGGACGACAGGCGAGAACGCACTGGCGGTCCTACTGGAGAGAACGATTGTCAGCGGGCAATGTGACGCGCACAATAGGGGGGTCGCGCGGGCGCGGCGGGGAGGTGCAGCGTGCAACGGCGCTCGATCCTGCTGGTGATGGACTCGATCGCGCAGATGGTGGAGGTGACCCGTCTGGCTGAGGCGGGCGGCTTCGACCTGGCGTGGAGCTGGGAGTTCTTCAACAAGAACGCTTTCGTCCGGCTGGCGGCGATGGCGGCGGCGACGTCGCGGATTGGGCTCGGGACGGGCATCGCCTACGCCTTCGGCCGCTCGCCGCTGCTGACCGCGAGCGCCGCGGCGGACCTCGACGAGCTGTCTGGGGGTCGACTCTTGCTGGGGCTCGGGACCGGCACTCGACGGATGAACGAGGATTGGTACGGGATGCCGTTCGAGCACCCGGCGCCCAAGGCCGGCGAGCTGTGTCGCCTGCTCCGCCACATCTGGGCGAGCGCGAGCGGCCCGATGCGCTTCGAGGGGCGCTTCTACAAGCTGAGCGTCCCCCAGTACACCCGTCCGGGACAGACGCGCGAGCGCATCCCGATCCTGCTGGCCGGTGTCAACCCGCTGATGGTCCGGACCGCCGCCGAGGCAGCCGACGGCCTGGTTGGTCACCCGATCTACCCGCGCAGCTACATCCGCGACTACGTCCGGCCGGCCGTGGAGGACGGGTTGCGGCGGGCCGAGCGCCCGCGCGAGGAATTCACCCTGGCGAGCTGCGTGATCGTGGCGATCTCGCGCGATCGCGAGCAGGCTCGCCGCGAGGCGCGCCAGCAGGTGGCCTTCTATAGCACGGTCAAGACCTACGACCTGCTGCTCGACTCGGCCGGCTTCACGCGCGAGAAGGACGCGATCCGAGCGGCCTTTCGAACCCTCAGTCCTTCGTCCGGCGCAGGCCAGGCGATCGAAGCCATGGCGGCGGCAGTGAGCGACGAGATGCTCGCGGCGACGGCCGTCGCCGGAACCCCCGACGAGTGCCGCGCGCAGCTCGCGGCCTACGACGACCTACTCGACCTCCCAATGCTCTACACCCCCACCTTCGGCGTCGACCCGGACCGCGTCCTCGAGAACCACCGCCTGATCGTGGAGACGTTTGGGACGACGTAGGGGCGTGATGCATCACGCCCCTACGAATCGAGCGCTTGCCTGATCTGCCCCTTGCGGGGGAGCTTGCCTTCGGTGCGGTAGATCTCGGCCCCGCTACCGTCCAGGAGGATGATGGCGGGGATCTTTTGCGTCGCGTAGCGCTCGTGGGCGCGCTCGCCAGCCGGGTCGGCGACGTTGAGGCGGATGACTCGGACGCGGTCGCGAAGCTCCTCTTCTAACCCATCGACGATGGGCTGCGCGGTCAGCGACGCCCCTCAGGTATCCGAGTAGATAAAGAGCAGGGTCGGCATCCCATGCCCGATCGCCTGCTGGACCTTCGGCCAGGTCGGGGCCGTGCTCGGCCCGCCGCGAAGCTTACGCTGGACCGCCGCCAGACCGAGGCCGACGCCGGCCACGGCCAGCGTTGGCGCCAGTCCACCAAACCGCGCCCCCACGGCCCACGCGCCGGCCATCGCCAGGGCCGAGGTGATCAGGTACGAGTATCGATTGACGTTCCAGAGCATCGACGACTCCCTTCGGCCCTCTTTTTCATGGTAGCACCACGGCCCCGCGGCGGGGGTGTGGCGGCGCCGGTCCGAGCCGTCACCCGAGCAGTTCCGGTCACGTTATCGAGATCAGTGGCCTGAACGAGGGAAAGCGACGTGGTCCGATGACAACGATCAAGATGCAACCTGACGCTCGACATCAGCTCCGGCGGAGCGCCGACCCTGGGCTTCGGCTTGCCCTCGCCTTCGGCTTTTTGCTGGCAGCCCTGCTGCCCGGTGTAGCAGCGGCCCAGACGACCGGCCCGTCCGGCCGGACTCCGCGCACCCCCCAGGTCGTTGCGCCGGCGGCCACACCCGCGACGGCGACGCCGACGGCCACCGCGACCGCAACCCGTACCCCGACCGCCACGCCCACGCCTACGGCCACGGCCACGGCCACGCTGACCCCAACCACGACCCCGTTCCCGACCTCGCCGGCCATCGCGACGTTCACGCCAACGCCTTCGACGCGGGTCTACATCGGCGGGCTCGTCTTCGACGACGAGGATCGCGATGGTGTCCAGGACCGCGATGAGGACTCGCTCACGAACGTGAGCGTGACGCTCCAGCGGCGCAGTGGCGACTCACTCTTCCAGACGACGTCGACCAACGGCTCTGGACGGTACCGCTTCAACGATCTGCCCCTGGGGAGCTACGTGGTCAGCGTGGTCGTCGCGGGCGGCGCTGGAACCCTCCAGCAGACGGATGTGACCATCTCGAGCGGCCCCGGTCGAGACGACGTCAACTTCGCCATCGTCGGAGCGACGCTGCCGGCCATCATCGGCCTGATCTACCACGACGCCAATCGCAACGGGACGCTCGACGACAAAGAAGACGGCGTCAGCAACGTCGAGGTCACGCTCGAGCGCGCCGACAACAGTGATCGGGTCAGGACCGTCAAGTCCGACAGTAGGGGCAAGTACCGCTTCGACAGTCTGACCTCTGGGACCTATGTGATCACGGTCAAGACGCCCAGTGGCTACGTCGCCGTGACCGCCTTGCGACGCGAGGTCGACGTCACGATCACGACCGGCGACATCGCCGACTTCGGGATCGCCAAACCAATCTCGACCAATAGCGGCACGACGACCGGCGGCGGCACGACGACCGCTGGTGGCACGACGACCGCTGGTGGCACGACAACCGGCGGCGGCACGACCGGCGACACCAGCCCAGCCGCGCAGGCGACAGCGGCGGCGGCGATGACCCCGACGCCGAGGGCGGGCGGGGCGGTCCCAATCCTCCTCCCGATCCTACCGACTGCCACGCCTACCCCCTCGGCTGTCGAGCGACTGATCGGGCGGAGCCCCCTGCGGACGGCCCAGTTCCAGATGGAGGCGGTAAGCCTGGGCGGCAGCGAGGGGCGCGTCGACCTGCTCGCCGAGGGCGTCTTGATCGCCCCGGACCAGCTCTCGATGCGTCTGCTGCGCAACGATCGCCTCGAAGAGATCGTGGTCGTGAAGGGACGAGCCTACATCCAGAGCGCCGAGACTGGCAACGTCTGGCGGGATCTGTCCTACGCCAAGCTGCGGGCCGAGCCGGCGCTGCTGGCCCCGCTCGACGCCCTCAACGCGCTGATGTTCGTCGACTACGCCGAAGAGAGCGGCCAATTGGTCCTCGACGGCGTGCCCACAACGTCGTACGTCGGCGAGGTCAACACGATCGCGATGTGGGAGGCGAACCTCCAGGCCGACGGCGCGATCCGCCCAGTCGCCCAGGAGATGCAGATCCAGGCATGGGTCGGGCTCGAGGACCGAGTGCTTCGAAGCGAGCGGCTGACCGCCCGCTTCATCGGGGCCTACTCGGACCTCGACGAGGCCCCGGAGCCGGTCGACATCGACGCCACGTTCAGCTTCAAAGCGGTCAATCGGCCCTTCAACATCGTCTCGCCCACGCTTGGCTCGCCGGCTGACTCGGCGTCGCTCCCAGCGCCAGAGGCTCCGCTCCCGTTGCCCAACCTGCCGGTGACGGTGCCCGGCGCCCCACGGCCGGCGCCCGCTCCAGCACCCGCACCCGGGCCAGCCGCGCGTCCGGCCCCTGTCCCGGCCCCGAACCGTCCGGCGCCGGCGGAGCGCGAGGGGGCCCCAACGCCTGCCCCACAAACCGAGGCGACCGCCGAAACCGACCCGATGGCCGGCGTGCCGTCGCAGAGCGAGCAGATTCTGGCCGCCGAGCGGGCCCAGGTCGCCCTCGAGACGCGCGGCCCGGCCCGGACCAATAGCGCGGCACGGGATGGCTCGATCCTCCTGGATGTCCCGTTCCGTACCCAGCAGGACGGGACCGGCTACGCCCCGACCAACTCAGGACCGGCCGGGCTGATGATGGTCCTGGCCAGCTATGGCACCGACGTGCGGCTGGGCGAACTGCGCGCCCTCGTGAACGGTCTCGAGAGCAGCTACAGCCCCGCCGCGCAGCCGCGGCTCGAGACGCTCACCCGGATCGCCGAGCGATCCGGTCTGAGCGCCCTCGACCTGTATCGCGGCGCCCGCTTCAACGAGTGGAGCGTCGAGCAGCTCCGTGAGGCCCTCCGCAAAGGCCATCCGGTGGTGACGCTGGTCCAGGGCGCGGGCCTGCCGGGTGGAACCCCGCCCGGCTCCGTCCGCGAGCGTTTCATCACCATCGTCGGCATCGACGGCGATGAGCTGATCTACCACGATCCGGCCTACCCCGACGAGGGCGCTGGGGCCGGACTCCGAGTCCCCAGCCGCACCTTCGAGCAGGCCTGGCAGTCGGCTTCAACCCCGAAGCTCGCCGCGGCCTTCGGGCTCGGTCCGGAGGCGCGTGGCCTGCTGGACTATGCCCGCGGCCAGCCCACCACGCCCACCCCGGCCCCCAGCGAGCAGGTCGTCGCGGAGCCGACCCCCCTGCCGACGCCCGCCTTCGTGGTCACGACCCAACAGAGCGCCGAGGTCGCGGGATCGGGGAATCCGCTGGGCCTGCCAGTCCATCCCCTGCTGATCGCCTTCTGGGCGATGCTGGTCTTCCTCCTGGTCGGGATCCTGGTCCGTCAGCTTCGGCAGTAACACCCGTCGTCGGGCGGGGTGGGGACAAGCCCCACCCCTACATCCCCGCCCCTACGACGCCGCGGTGCCCACGGCACGGAAAACATTGACCGTGGGCGGCTGGGCACGTAGGCTGTAAGCCTGTGCACCTAGTCTCGATCGTTCTCGTCTGCTGTCTCTTCCTGCTTGGCTGCTCGACCGCGCTGGAGCCGTCGGCAGAGATGGTCCCGAGCATCGCGCCGGCAACACCAGTGCCCGCGCGACCCATCGTGCAGCCGACGCCTACCCCGATGCCGGCGGCCGTCGCCAACAAGCGCGGCGTCCACCTCCTGCTCGACGACGGTGGCGCGCGCTGGCCGGCGGAGGTCTGGCGCGAGCACGTCGAGTGGGCCGCTCGGCTGGTTGGGCGCGGCGGCTACGTCGTCCAACTATGGCCTGTCTGGTGAA
>JACCZL010000927.1 GCA_013695975.1 Chloroflexota bacterium | reverse complement strand
TCCGCGTCGATGACCGACGGCAGGCCGACCGCTATCGCACGCGCTCCCTCGCCCCGGCAGCGCTCGATCTCGCCCGCGATCTGCTCCACGAGCTGCGCGCTCGAGTGCGTGCACGTAGGGACCGGCTCGAAGGTCTCGAAGGCGCCGTTCTCGAGCACCGCGGAGGCGATCTTGGTGCCGCCGACATCGAGCCCGAGGAAGCGCCCGTCGATCACAGGCCCAGCTCCGCGGCGGCCGGCTCGTCGAGCACGAGCATCAGCTTGCCGGCGCCGGGACGCACGCGCGCGGCCGGGGCCGTCTCGTCGGGCGGCGTCCCGAACACGCGCGCCACGGCGGCGGCCTTGTCGGCCCCAGCGACGAGGAACACGACCTCGCGTGCGCGATTGAACAGCGGCAGGGTGAGCGTCACGCGCGCCACCAGCGGCTCCATCCCGGCCTGCGCCACCCCGATCACGGAGCGATGGCTCTCGGCGAGCGCGGGCTGGCCCGGGAACAGCGACGCCGTGTGACCGTCGGGACCGAGGCCCATCAGCGCAAGATCGAGCCGCGGGTGGCGGCCGATCGTCTCCCACAGCAACGACTCGTAGGCCGTGGCCGCCGCGTCCGGTCCCAGGGCGGTGTCGACCGCCATCAGGCGGGGCCGCCGCTCCTCGGGAAGCCGGTCGGTCAACGCGGTGCGGACCATGCGCAGGTTCGAGCGCTCGTCGTCGGGCGCGACCATGCGCTCATCGCCGAGCCAGAGCGTCGCAGCGCTCAGGTCGGCATCGCTCTCGGACGCGATCTCATACGCGCGCTGCGGCGTCGAGCCGCCGGAGAGCGCGATCTGCCCGCCCGCGCAGGCGACGTCGACGAGCATCCGGGCGACCTCGGCGGCGGGATCCATGACCACGCGGATGTCGGTCGCCGTCACGAGCTGCTTCCCACCAGGACGCGGCCGGCCTCGAGCGCGGGCTTGTAGGTCGGGTCGCGCAGCAGCGCCTGGCGCACGCCCTCGCCGAGGATCCCCGCCTCGCCGCGCGAGGCGCCGAGCACGGTCCACGTGGACGTGCTGCCGTCGCGCGAGCAGCGCTCCGCCGTGAGCCCGCCGGCGCCCCGGTTGAGAGCGATCTCGACTCCCGATGCCGTGTCGATCGTGACTCCGGCTAGCCCCGGCGTGCTCATCGTGGGGTCGGGGTCCAGTCGCAGCTGCACGTCCTGCCGGCGCCCCTTGGCGCGGGCGAACAACGCGCCGTTCTGGCCGATGATCTCGCCTGGCTGCCACCCGAGCCGGGAGGCCAGCCAGCCGATGAAGAGCAGGCCCGTGATCACCGAGTCCGGGCCGTGGCGGACCGTCACGGCGCTGATCCTATGTAGCTCCTCGCGCCAGCGCGCCGGGTCGAAGGTGGCCGCCACACGCTCGCGCCAGGGGGTCGAGCGCAGCCACGCGAGATCCACGACATAGGCCTCCCCGGCCAGCCCGCGCGCCCGTGCTGCGGCGGCCCTGGGGTCGGGCTCTTCCTCGGAGTCGATCAGCACAACCTGGGCGATCCGCATGAGGCTGTCCACCGCCTGGGAATGGCCGTGTGGCGACCAGACCACGGTGGCCAGGTCGCTCACCACGAGCGGGTCTACGATCGCGTCCAGCTTGGGCAGATGGTGCTCGCCCATCTCCACCACCAGCTCCTCGTGGTAGAGGGCCGGCTCTCCCGGCTTCGGCTCCACGTCGATCCGCGTGGTGGCCCAGGCGTCGAGCGTGGTGCGGCCCGGCTCTACGGCGCACAGGATGAGGCGTGACGGGTGGAAGCGGCCCACGCGCTCGAGGCGGTTGTAGATCTCCCCCCGCCATTCCCGGTCGGCGATCACCACCAGGTTCAGGACGCGCGCGGGCGCGTAGGCCTGGCCCTCGGCATGTCGCTGCTTGAGCAGCTCTTGGAGCGCATTCGCGATGGCGGCGGGCGTGGTGTCCTGCTCGCTCCAGACGCCCTGCAGCCATGAGACGTCCCTCAGATCGTCCGCCACTTGTGTCCGTTCGCAAGTAGGACGTTGGCCTCCTCGGGCCCGCTCGAGCCGGCGGGGTACTGCGGCACCGCCCCCGGGGTGTCCTCCCAGGCCTGCAGGATCGGGTCGATGATCCGCCACTGCGCCTCCACCTCGTCGTCGCGGGTGAAGAGCGTGGCATCGCCGCGCATGGCGTCCATGATCAGCCGCTCGTAGGCCTCGGGCGACTGCGACATGAAGGCCGTCCCGTAGAGGAACTCCATGTTCACGGGGCGGATGCGCATGCGGCTGCCGGGGATCTTCGCGCCGAGGGTGAGTGACACGCCCTCGTTGGGCTGCATGGTCATGATCAGCTGGTTGGGCTGCACGCCGACGGAGCCCTGCTCGTCGAACGCCAGGTGGGGCACCGGCTTCAGGGTCACGGCGATCTCGGTGAACTTGCGGGCCAGGCGCTTGCCGGTGCGGAGGTAGATCGGCACACCGGCCCAGCGCCAGTTGTCTACCTCCAGGCGGAGCGCCGCGTAGCTGGCCGTCGACGAATCGGCCGGCACGTCCTTCTCCTCGTGGTAGCCCACGACATCCTCGCCCTCGGCGTGGCCGGCCGTGTACTGCGCCCGTACCGCCATATCGGGCACGGTCTCGGCCGTCGGGGCGTGTATCG
>JACCZL010000917.1 GCA_013695975.1 Chloroflexota bacterium | reverse complement strand
CCTCCGCCCGGGTGCCGTCGAGGGGCGCTCCGTGGCCGGGCACGACGTGGTCGGCCTGATCGACCAGCGGCTCGAGCCGGGCGAGCGTGGCGAGGTAGGCGCCGGCCGAGCCGGTTCCCGAGAGCATCGGGATCTCGATCGGGGAGAGGTAGTCGCCCGTCACGAGCACGCGCGCCCACGGGACCCAGACCGCCATGCCGTCCTGCGTGTGGCCGTCGGCCGGGTGCAGCTCCAGCTCCTGCTCGCCGATCCCGCAGTGGCCTGGCACCGGCAGCGCCTGGATGGCCGACCAGGTACGCGGCTGTGGTCTCCGCGCACCCCAGCGGCGCCTCCGGGAATGCGTAGCGCCCGAGCAGGTGGTCCCAGTCGGCGTGGGTGGCCAGCAGCCCGACCACCCCGAAGCCGGCCTGCTCGGCGATCGCCGGCAGCACCTCGAGCTCGTCCGGGAACACCGGCGAGTCCACGCAGAACGCCTCGTGGCCGGAGCGGACGAGCGTGCAGGTGGTCTGGTAGGCGCGGGAGACGGTGACGATGACGTCGGCGTGCAGGCCGACGGCCCGCACTACGCGGCGCCGAGCAGCTTTGCGGCCTCGAGGAGCGTCTTGACCTCGGCGGTCTGCTTCTTCTGCCCGGGATCGAGCTGCTGCTTGGTGCGGTTCAGCCAGATCACGGGGACCTTGTCCTTCAGGCAGGGCTCGACGTCGTAGTAGTAGCTCGAGCCGATGTGCACCCAGCCCTTCTTGGTGCCCATGCGGCGGGCGCACTCCTTGAAGTGCGCCGGGTCGGGCTTGTAGGAGCGCACCTGCTGCGCCGTGACGACGAGGTCGAAGTCGGTCTTGAAGTGGCGCCGCGTCAGGCCGAGCAGTTTGTCGTCGATGTTGGAGATCAGGCCCGTCTCGAACTTCTTCTTGAAGCGCTCGAGCTGGGTGTTGGTCTCCTTGAACGGGGGCCAGCGCATCACCGAGTCGGGCAGGAAGCCGGAGCGCGACGGCTCGAGCGGCCAGCCCAGCTCGCGCGAGATCTGCACGGCGGTGCGGCGCAGCACCTCCGCGTACAGCTCGTAGGACCCCGCCTTGATGTCCTGCTGGGTCTGCATGAAGAGCGGGACCAGCTCCTCGCGCGAGAGCGTGTAGCCGTCCTTGTCGGCCTCCCTGGCGAAGGCGTCGTAGACACCGGTCTCCCAGTCGATCAGGGACCCGTAGACGTCGAAGGTGACGAAGGTGACTTCCTTGGGCAGCGGCATCCGGCCGTGCATTGTGACAGTCGGCTATCGTCCGCGCCCGCCGATGGACCTGCTCGAGTACCAGGGGAAGCAGCTGTTCGCCAGGCACGGCGTGCCGGTGCCGAGCGGGGCTCCGGCGACCACCGTGGAGGAGGCCGTGGCGGCCGCCGACGAGATCGGCTACCCCTGTGTCGTCAAGGCCCAGGTGCAGATCGGCGGGCGCGGCAAGGCGGGCGGGATCAAGCTCGCGGCCAACCGGTCGGAGGCCGAGACCCACGCCGCCGCGATCCTCGGGATGGACATCCGCGGGCTCACGGTGCACGAGCTCTATGTCGAGAAGGCCTCCCAGATCGACGAGGAGTACTACGCGGCCGTCGTGTTCGACCGCGGCGCGAAGAAGCCTATGGCGATGCTCTCGCGCATGGGCGGCATGGACGTGGAGGCGATTGCCGAGAAGGACCCTGAGGCGATGGTCAAGCTCCACGTGGACCCGCTGATCGGCTTCCAGGACTTCCAGGGCCGGCGCCTGGCCTTCGAGGCCGGCGTCGCCGCCGACGTGATCCGCCCGGTGGGCGCCATGCTCGCCAAGCTGTACGACACCTTCGTCGCCGAGGACGCGATGCTGCTCGAGGTCAACCCGCTGCTGGTGACCGAGGCGCGGGAGGTCGTGGCGCTGGACGCCAAGGTCACCCTCGACGACAACGCGCTCTACCGTCACCTCGACTCGGCCGAGTTTCGCAACCTGTCGGCGGAGGACCCGCAGGAGCGGATGGCCAAGGAGCGCGGGCTGACCTACGTGTCGCTGGACGGCAACATCGGGATCCTGGGCAACGGCGCCGGGCTCGTCATGTCCACCCTGGACGTGGTCGCCCAGGCGGGCGGGCGGCCGGCCAACTTCCTGGACGCCGGGGGCGGGTCCAAGGCCGAGGCCATCACCAGCGCGGTGGAGGTCATCCTCTCCAACGACGACGTCACCGCTGTCCTGTTCAACATCTTCGGCGGGATCACCCGCTGCGACGAGGTGGCCAAGGGCCTGATCGAGGCTTTCCGGCAGATCGAGCCGACCGTGCCCTTCGTGGTACGCCTGGACGGGACCAACGACAAGGAGGGCCGCGCCCTGCTCGCCGAGGCCGCCCTGCCCAACGTGCACACCGAGTCCACGATGCTCGAAGCCGCCGAGCGCGTCGTGGAGCTGGCGGGCTGATGGCCGTCCTCGTGGACACCGACACTCGCCTGTGCGTGTCCGGCATCACGGGTCGCGAGGGCACCTTCCATTCGCTCAACAACCGGGCCTACGGGACACAGGTGGTCTCCGGCGTCACTCCCGGCAAGGGCGGACAGGACGTGGAGGGGATCCCGGTGTTCGACACGTTCCACGAGGCGGTCGAGCAGACGGGCGCCAACACCGCGATGGTGTTCGTGCCTCCGCGCTTCGCGGCCGACTCGATCCTCGAGGCCGAGGACGCCGGCATCTCGCTGATCGTGACGATCACCGAGGGCATCCCGGCCCACGACGAGATGCGCGTCTACAACCACCTGGCACGCAACCCGGATGTTCGCCTGGTGGGGCCCAACTGCCCGGGCATCCTCTCCCCCGGCAAGTCCAACGTTGGGATCATCCCTGCCGCGTTCTTCCGAGAGGGGAACGTGGGGGTCGTGTCCCGCTCCGGCACGCTGACCTACCAGATCGGCAACGAGCTGGCCCAGAGCGGGTTCGGCAACAGCTCGATCGTCGGGATCGGGGGCGATCCGGTGCCCGGCTCGAGCTTCATCGACATCATCGCCCTGTTCGAGGACGACCCGGAGACCGAGCTCATCGTCATGAGCGGCGAGATCGGCGGCTCGGCCGAGGAGGAGGCCGCGGAGTTCATCGCGGCCAACGTGAGCAAGCCGGTCGTCGGCTACATCGCCGGAGTCACGGCGCCTCCCGGCAAGACGATGGGCCACGCCGGCGCGATCGTCTCGGGCTCCAGCGGCGGCGCGCAGGCCAAGATCGAGGCGCTCGAGGGCAAGGGCGTGCGGGTCGGCCGCACCCCCACCGAGGTCGCCGATATCGCCGTCGAGATCCTCGGCGGGTAGGCCCGCTATCTTCGGGGCCGTGGGCGCCTCCGACACCATCTCCTTCGCGCGCGGCGCCCCGTCGCTGGA
>JACCZL010000903.1 GCA_013695975.1 Chloroflexota bacterium | reverse complement strand
GCCACCCGATCGGCCAGGGTGTCGCACGGGACCAGGCGACCACCGCGGCTCTCGATCAGGGCAAAGAGGCTGCGATGGTCCCCGACGGAGATCGCCGCCCGCCGATCGACCAGAGGCGCGTAGAGCGAGTTCCCGACGATCCCGTGGACGGCCGGCAGGACGCCCGTCGCGAGCGACGCCGAGTTGACCCTGGTCACCGTCGGAAAGACCGCGTGGCTGTCCGAGCAGCGCACGCCCTCGCCCGCCAGCCGCACCAGATTCGGCGTCAACTCCGGCGAGATCAGGTCCGGCCGCATCCCGTCCCAGACCATGACGAACGCCCGCTGCGCTACGCTCACAGAGCCGCTTCCCTCATCAGATGGCCCATCATACAGGTTCGCCATTCGGAAAAGTGATCGGACGTTGGCGAACGATATCATTGAGTACACGGAACTGTCCGGCACCGAACGGGCAACGATCGGAGAGGGGGCAACCGGGTGACGACACGTCGGTTCAAGGTGTTGCTGGAGTGGGACCCTGAGGCACAGGCATGGGTGAGCTACGTTCCGGTCCTTAACCACCTCTCCACATTCGGGGAATCGCGCGAGCAGGCTGTCGCGAACACCCGCGAGGCGATTCTCGGCTACCTGGAGGCCGCGGAGAAGGAGGGAATTCCCGTGCCCGAGCCTGATACAGAGCCGGAGCTCGTCGACGTCGAGGTCGCGATCGCGTGAACCGTCTGCCCCGACTGAACGGCAGGCAAGTCTTGCAAGCGCTCCGCCACGGCGGCTTTGATCTCTCCCACGTGCGCGGTAGTCACCATTACCTGCGGAGACACGACGGGACAGGGCTGATGGTCGTGCCTGTCCACGGCAATCGGACCCTTCCGGCCGGCACGCTCAACTCCGTCCTACGGCAGGCCGGCTTGACCATCGAGGAGCTGCACAGGCTGTGGCGCGAATGATCGGGGCCTGTGACCGCGCTACGCCAGCAGGATGTACGGGGCCTCGAGGACCTGCTTGATGCGCTGGAGGAACTGGGCGGCGGGGGCGCCGTCGACGACGCGGTGGTCGAAGGCGAGGCTCAGCATCATCAGCTCGCGGACGGCGAGCTGGCCGTCGACCACGGCCGGCTTCTGGGCGATCCGCCCGACGCCGAGAATCGCCGCCTCCGGCGGGTTGACGATCGGAGTGAACGCCTCAACCCCGTAGCCCCCCAGATTGGTGATCGTGAACGTCCCGCCCGACATCTCGTCCGGGGCGAGGCGGTTCTGGCGAGACCGCTCGACCATCTGGGCCAGGTCGGCGTTGACCTGATGGAGTGGCTTCGTGCCAGCATCGCGGACGACGGCCACCAGCAACCCTTGCTCGGCCGCCACGGCGACGCCGACGTTGATCTCCGACTGCAGCCGCAAGCCAGGCGGCTGGCCCTCGGCGCCCTCCCGCCACTGAGCGTTGACGTGGGGGTACTCGGTGAGGGCGATCGCGGCGGCCTTCGTGATCATCGCGTCGTAGGCCAGGCGGGCGCCATGGCGCCGCTCGAATTCCGGCCCGAGCTGCCCTCGGAAGCGGACTGCCTCGGTCATGTCCACCTCCATCAGCAGCGTCACTCGAGCGACGCTCCGAGCCGAGAGGGCCATTCGCTCAGCCGTAATCTGGCGAACCCGGCTGAGCGGCTCGACCGTCCCCGGGACCGCGGCCGTCTGAGCCGCGTCGGTGGGAGCCGACGCGGCAGCGGGGGCGGGTGCGGCGGCGCGGGACTGGACCTGCGCGGTCACGTCCTTCTCGGTGATCCGCCCGTTCGGGCCAGTGCCGGTGAGCTGGGCCAGGTCGACCCCATGCTCGGTGGCCAGTTTGCGAGCGAGCGGCGAGGCGACGATTCGCTCCGGCGCCGCGACGGCCCGTGGGCTCGCGGCGCCGGTTGCGGCGCGGACGTCCCGCTCCAGGATTCGCCCCGCGGGACCGCTCCCCTGTAGGCCCGCCGGGTCGACACCGAGCTCGCGAGCGACCATCCGTGCCCGCGGCGAGACTCGGAGCCGGGCGCCATCCGCCGCCACTTCCTGGGAGCGCGGGCGTCCTGCCTGCTCCTGGTCCGATACGGCCGCCGTCCCCTGCGCGGGAGCTCGCGCCCCGGCCCCACTCGCCGATGCCGGTGCGTCCGCGCCTTCGTCGGCCCCCACGGCCGGCCTGGACGGCGCCCCGTCCCCGGTCCCCACGTCCGCCTCGCCCGCCTCGGCGATTACGGCGATGGGCGTGCTGACGGCCACCGCCTGGC
>JACCZL010000902.1 GCA_013695975.1 Chloroflexota bacterium | reverse complement strand
GCCAGGCTCTCCTCGGCCCGTACCCGCGCCTGCACCAGGTCGCCGGCGCCGAACGCCGCGTTGGCCAGGAAGAACAGCGCCAGGCCGCGGGGCCAGGGGTCGCCCGCCTCCCGGGCGGTCGCCAGGCCCGCCTCGTAGAGCGAGCGCGCGCCGACCGGATCGGCCTGGGAGTACGCCACCTGCCCACGGAAGATCAGGGAGAAGGCGAGCCCGACCCTCTCCCCGAGCTCGTCGAACATCTCCCTGCTCTCCTCGATACGCGCGCCGGCTGTCCCGAAGTCGCTCTGCAGATGCGCCAGCGCCCCCAGGGAGAACGTGGCCCACGCGCGCGCCGAGGTCCGGCCCGCCGGGTCGCCCATCGCCAGCGCCTCCTCGAGGCGACTCCGCCCCTCGCTGAAGAGGGACCGCAGGTACCAGTACCACCACAGGTCGCCCGCCATTCGCTGGGTCGCCTCGGCCTCTCCCCGATCGCGGAACCGGCTCAGCGCCGCCTGCAGATTATCGTGCTCCTCGCCCAGGCGGCGTAGCCACGACGCCTGGGCGGGCCCGCGGATCTTCACCTTCGCCTCGCCCGCCAGCTCGAGATAGTGCTGTGCGTGGCGGTCGCGCATCGCCGCGACCTCGCCGCTCTCCTCGAGCCGCTCGAGCGCGAACTCGCGGATCGTCCCGAGCATCGAGAAGCGCGGCTCCCCGCCCTCCAGCTCCTGTTGGCGCACCAGGCTCTTGTCGACCAGCGAGGCGATCAGATCGAGAGGCGAGAGGAGAGACGAGAGAGGAGCGTGAGGAGCGTCGTCCACGCTCCTCTCTCCACGCTGGCTCCCGTCTCCGTCGCAGACCGCCTCCGCGGCCTCCAGCGTGAACCCGCCCGCGAAGACCGAGAGCCGCCGGAAGAGGGTCTGCTCGTCCTCGTCGAGCAGGTCATAGCCCCAGGCGATCGCCCCGCGGAGGGTCTGCTGGCGGGCGGGCCGGTCCCGCGCCCCGCCCGTGAGCAGCGGCAAACGGCGCTCCATCCGGGCCAGCATCGCCTCGGGCGGCAGGAGCCGGATCCGCGCCGCGGCCAGCTCGATCGCCAGCGGCAGCCCATCCAGCCGATGGCAAATCTCGGCCACCGCCGGCGCGTTTTCGTTGGTGACGGCGAAGTCGGGCCGGACCGCCCGGGCCCGCTCGACGAAGAGGCGGACCGCCTCGTACTGGGTCATGCGGTCCAGCGGCGGCAGGTGCTCCCGGTCCGGCAGCGCCAGCGGCGGGACCGGAAAATCGTGCCCCCCGTACAGGCGGAGCACCGCCCGGCTGGTGACGAGCACCTTGAGCCCGGGCGCCGCCTGGAGCAGGTCCGTCACCAGCGACGCCGCCTCGAGCACCTGCTCGAAGTTGTCGAGGACCAGCAGCGGATGTTTGTCGCGCAGGTAATCCTTCAGGATGTCCAGCAGCGGCCGCCCCTCGGCCTCCTGAAGCCCGAGTGCCTGGGCGATCGTCGCCGCGACCAGGGTCGGATCGCTAGTCGGGGCAAGTGGGACGAAGAAGACCCCATCCTCGAAATCGTCGACCAGCTCGGCCGCGACCTGGAGGCTCAGGCGGGTCTTGCCGGTCCCGCCCGGCCCCGTCAGGGTCAGCACGCGCACCTCCGGGCAGAGCAACTGCTCCCGAACGGCGGCGACCTCGTGCTCGCGCCCGACGAACGGCGTGGCCTGGATCGGCAGGTTGTTCGGGTGGAGGTCGAGGGTTCTGAGGGGCGGGAAATCGGTCGATAGGTCCGGGTGGACGAGCTGGAAGACACGCTCCGGCCGAACCAGGTCCTTCAGACGGTGCTCCCCGAGGTCGCGGAGGCCGGCCCCCGCCGGCAGGCTGTCGCGGACCAGCTCGGCCGTCGAGACGGCCAGCAGGACCTGGCCGCCATGCCCTGTCACCAGCAGTCGCGCCACCCGGTTGAGCGGCGGCCCGAAATAGTCGTCGTCGCGTCGCTCGGCCGCGCCCGTCTGGAGCGCCATCCGCACCCGCAGCTGTCCGATCTCGCCCCACGGCTCGACGCCGAGCGCCCGCTGGGCGGCAAGGGCGGCGGCGAGGGCATCTTGCCCGGTTCCGAAGGCGGCGCAGAAGGCATCGCCGATCGTCTTGAAGACGTCGCCACCATGAGCGACGATCGCCTCACGTAGCAGCGCATCGTGGCGGGCAAGGGCCGCCCCCATCGCCGCGGAGTCCCGCTCCCAGCGCGCGGTACTCCCCTCGATGTCGGTGAACAGAAACGTGAACGTCCCACTGGTAAGCTCGGCCAAGCGCAGCCCCCAACTCACGGGCACGGCATCGACTGGCGCGCCCGCCATCATCATGCCACGCCCCGACTCGCGGGCGTCGGCCAGGGAGGTAGTCAAGCGCCGTTATTCGGGCTCGACCCGCGACGCCAGGTCCCGCACCCTATCTGACGTCCACCTCAGCACGCCGGCGGCGGCTCCGCGGAGCGTCTCGGCGAGATCGTCGGCCTTGTCCGTGGCGGTCTCGGTGACACGCTCGCGGACATCCTCCGCCGCCCGCGCTGTCCCGGTCTTGACGGCGTCGGCCGCGTCGCTCGCCTTGCGCGAGGCGGTCGCGTCGATCCGATCGGTCGCCCCATCGACCCGCTCGGCGAGACCGCGGGCCGCCCTGGCCGACGCGTCCTTCAACGCCGACCCGGCGTCCCGGCCAGTGTCGGCGAACCCGCTCACCCCATCCCGAACCGAGCCCCGCGAAAAACCGCCGAGCACGAACACAGCCACGACGGCCAACACCACCACCAGCACGATCCGCATAGCACCTCCCGGAAACGAAGCCCTCCATACAGCGTAGCCGCGCGACGGACCGCTCGGACCCCCTCCCGCGTCACAGCTCGGCTACAGCGTCGCCTCGTGCTCCCCAGGATTCGAGCCTCGGAGTAGGGCAGCCGACCACCAGTTCGAACGGCCGCTCGGAGTGGTTTGCTCGACGGCTGCTACATGCTTCCCAGGAGAAGTTGCTGCATGGCGTGGGCTCGCTCCCCAGCCCCCCGAGTTCGGGGGGGCTGGGGGGGGGCGACGGTGGTGGCGCAAGCATTCGTGGGAAGCATTTAGGGGCGTGGGGACCGGCCATCCCCGTTTCGGTCGGGCTTTGTCGGGCGGGGTCGGCGCGGGGCTCGATGCTGGCGGGGCGGGGCGACTGGAGGGGTCAGGCCCTGCGCGGCTAGCCAGCGCCCACTCTCGGCGTGGAGTTCGCCGAGATCAGGTCGGGCGAGGATCATCCGGTGGAGGAGTGCCTCGAGCTCGACGCCGTCGATGCCGCGGACATCGGCGACCTGGCGCTCGTCGCCGAATCGGGCGGCCTGTTCGACCAGGAAGTCGCGCAACGCAACGGGGTCCCGCCGGCGCAGCATCGCACCCAGTCGTACGGCGTAGTCGCGGTCGGGGGCAGCCATGCTCCGTATACTACGCCGAACGAGGCGGCGAGGGTAGGCACGGTGGCGGCGATCGAGCACGAGTGGGACCTGGACCCGGCGCGGGCGCGCGCCCTCCAGCGCGAGCTGGCCGGCGGGGTGATCCGCGAGGACCGCTTCGAGAGCATCGAGACGATCGCCGGGCTCGACCTCGGGTTCCCCAGGCCCGACATCGGGCGGGCCGCCCTGGTCGTCCTCCGCCTGCCCGCGTTCGAGGTCGTCGAGCGACGGGTGGTCGAGCGGCCGGTCAGCTTCCCGTACGTCCCGGGGCTGCTCTCCTTCCGCGAGGCGCCGGTCGGGCTGGCCGCCTTCGCCGAGCTGGAGCGGCGGCCAGACCTGCTGATGGTGGACGGACAGGGGCTCGCGCACCCCCGCCGCTTCGGCATCGCCTGTCACCTGGGATTGCTCCTGGACCTACCGACGATCGGCTGCGCCAAGTCCATCCTGGTTGGCAGAGGCGAGGCGCCGGGCCCGGAACGCGGCGACCGAGCGCCGCTGGTCGATCGCGGCGAGACGGTCGGCGTAGCCCTGCGGACACGGGCCGGGGTGAAACCGGTGTACGTCTCGATCGGCCACCGCGTCTCGCTGGAGACGGCGATCGAGCTGACCCTTCGCTGTGGCCGCGGCTATCGTCTGCCGGAGCCGACCCGCCTGGCCGATCAGGCGGCGAGCCGCCGGCGGCCCGACACGGCACCATAATCGAGGGCGCGCTGCATCGAGGCATGATACATTGCGCCCCTAGCGTTCCAGAATCCTCATGTTCGGGTCAGGACGCCGCGGCTCTGACAGGACGTTGGAGTCCAGCAGATAGCTCGCGCTCACCACGTGAAATCACGTCCCGGCAGAGGATCTCGAAGCTCCCCGAACGTCTCGGCATCCCCGGCGAGATCACGGGGATCCACCGACCGACGGAACTGCTCGAGGGCATACCAGAAGCGGAGGCGACCTGCCGCCAGGCGTTGGTAGTCTTGCGCCGATACGATCACCGCGACGGGTTTGCCACGACGGGTCAGCTCGATAGGCGAGCCCTGCTCCACCTCATGGACGATCCGGGGCAGGTGGTCACGCGCTCGGCCTATCGAGAACTGCTTCTCCACAGCGCACCTCGTGATGACCGACTTGATGGCCATATTAGCGCAAGCAGGCCTTGATCAAGCTTGTGGTAGAGTGGGGGCCGCGCTCGCGCGAACGGCATCATGCTCACCAGGCGGACATGCTGCCGCGCCGTGACGGTGACCGGTCCACGGTGTTCAGTGCACCAGACATCCCAGAAAGGCGGGGAGCTCGAGCGTCGCGGCGTCAGCCCCCTGAGGGGGCCGCACGCCCAGCATGGCGCAGGTAGTCTCGCCCTGACGAGCAAGTGGTCAAATGTGCGGTATCAGCGGCGTAGCTTCGGCGCATCCCGATCAGCCCATCGATCGGGCGATGCTCGGCCGCATGACACGCATCGTCCACCACCGCGGGCCCGACAGCCAGGGCTTCCACCTGGCGCCGGGTATCGGGCTCGGCGTCCAGCGTCTCGCCATCAACGACCTCGAGACGGGCGATCAGCCGATCTCCAACGCCGACGAAACGGTCACGGTGGTCTGCAACGGCGAGATCTACAACTTCGTCGAGCTGCGTCGGGAGCTCGTCGCCGCCGGCCACCGGTTCCGTACCGGGTCCGACGTCGAGGTGATCGTCCATCTCTATGAGGACCGCGGCGCCGACTGCGTCGATCGTCTGCGAGGGATGTTCGCGTTCGCACTCTGGGACGCGCCTCGTCGCCGGCTGATGCTCGCGCGGGATCGGCTCGGGATCAAGCCGCTGCACTACGCGATCACCAGGGACGGCTGCTACTTCGGATCGGAGTCAAAGTCGATCCTGATCGCCGACCGCATCGATCGGCAGATCGACGTCCGAGCGCTGCGGGAGCTCTTCACGCTCGGCTTCGCCCTCGCACCGAAGACCTTCTTCACGGAGATCCAGCGGCTGCAGCCGGGCCACTACCTGCTGTACCGGGATGGGCGGGCATCGCTCCACCGATACTGGGAGCTGGATCCCGCCCAGACCGAGGCCGGCGATGGCTCGAGGAGCCCCGAGGGGTGGGCCGAGGCGCTGCTCGAGAAGCTCGAGGAGTCGGTGCGACTCCACCTCCGCGGCGACGTGCCGGTGGGCGCCTGGCTGAGCGCCGGCATCGACTCGAGCGGCGTCACCGCGCTCATGAGCCGGTTCGCGCCTTCGCCGGTGCGCACCTTCAGCCTGGCGTTCGAGGACCCGGACCACGACGAGATTCGCGACCGCCGGACACTCGCCGACTTTCCGGGCTACCCGCTGTCGGGTCGACGAGTCGTCTGCAGGACCGCGGACTTCGCGCTGTTCCCGGAGGCGATCTGGCATAGCGAGGACCCGTCGCTGACGGGTCACGAGATCCCCATGATGCTCCTTGCCCGGGCGGCTGCCGACCACGTCAAGGTGGTCCTCACCGGCGAGGGGTCGGACGAGCTGTTCGGCGGCTACGCCTGGTTCAGGGCCGATCGGCTGCTGCGCCCGCTGGCGAGGCTGCCGCTCTCCCTGCGGCGCATGGCGGCGGCCGCGCCGCTGTTCTCGAGGCGCTGGCCCGGCGCCAGCCGGATCCTGCTCGCACCGAGTCGGATGAACCTCACGCGGTACCAACACATGATCGCGCCACTCCAATCGGACCTTCCGGGGCGCCTGTTCTCTCCCGATCTGGAGCAGATGCTGACGCGGGACGGTCTCGACGAGCCTACTCGACCGGCCGCTTTCGAGACGTGGCATCCGTTCACGCAGTTGCAGCACTACGAGATGAACGTCCGATTGCCCGACTGGATCGTTCGGCAGCTCGACCGAAGCTCGATGGCGTACTCGCTCGAGGCCCGGGTGCCTTTCCTCGATCACGAGCTGGTCGAGCTTTGCGCTCGGATCCCTGCCCGGCTCAAGGCCCGAGGGCCGCGCGACAAGCCCGTGCTTCGGCGGGCGCTGGCGAGCGTCTTACCACCGGAGATCGTCCGGCGGCGGAAGCGTGGGATGACCGTCCCGGTGGAACAATGGTTCAGGAGCCCGTTGCCGGATTTCGCCACGGAGCTCCTCGCTCGGGACAGCCTCGCGGACAAGGGCTACTTTAGCCCCGGCGGGGTGGTCCGGATGTTGGAAGAGCACCGAGCCGGCCGTGGCGAGTACGGGCACTACCTGCTGGGCGTGCTCGGAGTCCAGCTCTGGGACGAGCATTTCGTGCGCGGGTGCCGACCGCCCGGAGGAGCCTGAGCGGATGCCGTCGTGACCGCGCGGGGCTGGCTGGCGCCTCGGATCCTGTTCCCGCTGTACGAGCGCCTCAGCGGACGTTGGCCCTGGACGGAGCTGCGCCGCCTGCGCACACTCCAGTGGCGGAGTCCCGAGGAGCTGGAGGCCCGTGCGCTATGGAAGCTGCGCCCCCTGCTCGCCCACGCCTACACCCACGTGCCGTACTATCGGGACCTGTTCGACGGGGCCGGGGTCCGGCCAGACGACATCCGAACGATGTCGGACCTCGCTCGCGTGCCACGCTCCGGCAAGGCCGAGCTGCGAGCCAACTTCCCGGCGCGCATAGTAGCGGACAACCTGCCGAAGCGCCGGCGGGAGACGGCCATGACGTCCGGCTCGACCGGGCTCCCGTTCGCGTTCTACACGGACCGGGCCGGTCTCGATTCGCGGTTGGGCTCGTACCTGTTCTTCCGGGAGTGGGCCGGCGTCGCGTTCGGGGACGCGGCGCTGTACATCGCCGCCCCTCCTCAGTTGTCCCCGGTCCGAGCCCACTCCTCGCCGCTCAGTCGCCTGGCGCGCCGGCTAGTCCTGGGCGAACGGGTCATCCACCTATCCGGCCCGGACCTCCGCGCAGCCCGGCTCGTGGCCGAGCTGCGCCGCCTGCCCGCGAAGTCCGGGTACTGGATCTGGGGCTGGCCTTCGTACGTCGGGCGCCTCGCGGCCGAGCTACTCGAGACAGGCGTCGCGCTGCCGACCGCTCCCCGCGCCATCATCGCCTACGCCGAGACGCTCACGGCGGCGGACGCGGCGGCCATCGTGCGGGCCTTCCAGTGTCGGGTGACGAATCATTACTCGAGCTATGAAGTGCTCCACCTGGCGCAGACCTGCCCGGACAATCCCGAGGCGCTGCACGTCAACAGCGAGCGGGCGGTCCTCAGGGTGGTCCGCGAGGATGGGAGCCCCGCGGCCCCCGGCGAGTCGGGGCGCGTCGTCATCACGGACCTCACCAACCGGGTCATGCCGTTCATCAACTACGACATCGGTGACTGGGCGGTAGCCGGCGCGCCGTGCCCATGCGGGCGCGGCTTCCCAACCCTGACGAGCCCCGAGGGGCGCGTGGGGGAAGTGATCCGCACCCCCGGAGGTAAGACGATCACGCCGGTCGGGCTGGGTTGGCACATTCGGCAAGCGTTCCCCTATATCTGGGAGTATCAGGCAGTCCAGACGGCGGAGGACGCCGTGGTCCTGCGGATCGTCCCCACCACTCGCTTCTCCGCGGACCTTGCGAGGAAGCTGGCGCAGGATCTGGAGGAGTTCCTGGGTCCCGGCCTGCGCGTCCAGGTGGAGACCGTCGACCGCATCGCGGTCGAGGCGTCCGGCAAGCGCCTCATCATCAAAAGGTCCCACGGGTGGAGATCGTCGCCCTCCAGCCTAACGCGCTGAGCCAACTGAAAGAATCATACTGCTGGCGAATTCGTGACCCGGCGCGAGGGAGCCCCTCCCTGGGACCGCGGGGCACTGGGGCCTTCCCAGGGGTCTGGCACGTCCGAACCGGGCTCTCAAGGGCCGCCCCGAATCCGGGGCCTCACCGCGGGAGGTACCAAACCTGGTCCTGGAGCTCGTCCTCACGGCTGGCCTCAGCGAGCAGGAGGATATGGCCATTGAAGTTCTCGTCGGTCGCCAGCCGAATCATTCCGGCGCTTCGCGCAGGGTGGCGCGTCGAGCCAGCAGGCGCTCGCGGGACTCCGTGTATCCTGGCTGCGCTTCGATCTGACGGCGGAGCGCCTCGGCCTCCGCCTTCCTCCCGCTCAAGTACTCGTCCACGTCGGCGCGATGCCGGAGGTAGTAGCCGATCACCGTATAGATGTCGGCGAGCTTGACGGTCGGAAAGCCCTCAGAGAGTGTGTGCGAAGGGTCGTCAGGACGATTTTCCGGCCTCGGGCCGTGTAGCCCACCACCTGGTGGCCACTGTGCGTACGCGTCCCACGGCAGCAAATGTCCCTGTAATTCGGACTTCGCACACACACTCTCAGCGATCCACTCCGGCGACCTCCCGTGCCTGAACAAGCCGATGACCGTGTCCAGCGTCACCCGCGTCCCGCCGACGCGCACCCTGCCGTGGGCGTCCACGCTCAGCGGGACGCGGTCTGCCTCGATGGTGGGCGTCGCGGTGGCCGCCATCCTGCCTCCATCCTCGGGCCTGCTGATCCCATCGATCCTACGCCTCGCGAGGGCGCCGATGCAGCTCGGCGTGCCAGGCACCGAGCACTCCGGTTCTACCATACCGGCCGCGCGGCATCATCGGCCGATGTGGAGGGGCGACCGGCCGGGATCACGCCCCTGGCGCGGACCACATGTATTCGCGGTCGCGCTCCGGGCCGTCGACGGCGGCCCCTCCGGAA
>JACCZL010000892.1 GCA_013695975.1 Chloroflexota bacterium | reverse complement strand
GCCACGACCAGCGCGGGTGGCGGCTCAAGTGCCGCCGCGACATCGCCGAGCAGCCCCGCCTCCGCCGTCCCGCCCGTGAGGACCAGCGAGATGCCGAGATCCCGCTGCAGCGCCGTCGCCACCTCCCGCCACCGTCGGGGTCGCCAGTTCTTCACGGCCGCGCCCGAACCGGGGTGGATCGCGACGAGCGGCGAATCGTCGCCGACACCGGCCGCGGCGAGTCGCGCCGAGGCCCACGCCCGCTCCTCCGCGTGGACAGAGAAGGTCGGCTCGATGCGCGCCGCCTCAGCGCTCGGGTCGACCAGGCGTGCGGCCAGTCGCGCGAGGGCGCGCCCGCGCTCCACAGCATGGCCGCCCCTGTCCACCGCGAGCGCGTCGGTCAGGAAGGGCCGGCACTCCGGCACGCGATAGCCCAGCCGCCGTGGGATGCCGGCCGCCGCCGTCAGCAGCGCCCCCCACCAGTGGTCGGGCCGCAAGACCAGCGCGATGTCGTAACGTCGGACCCGTAGGCGCCGTGCCTGCCTCACCAGCTCGCCATACGGCTCCCACGGCGAGCGCTTCGGCCGCCGCGCAAAGCCGGGGAATTCGCAGGTCAGGATCTCATTCGGGCGCCCGGCACGCTCGACCACCTCGGCCGCCCAGGGCCCCACCAGCCAGTCGATCCGTGCCGCTGGCAGCGCTACCCGCAGCGCAACCCCCGTCGGCGCCGCCAGCAGGGCGTCGCCCAGATGGTCCGGACGGATCAAGAGGATACGGACACGTTGGTCATGCTGAGCCAGCACTCGCTCAGCAGGACATGGCTCGCCTGGCTGCCGCGCCGATGTGCCCGCGGCGTTCACCCGGTCGAGGATCGGCCCCAGGGCCCGCAGGAGGGCCAACCGTGCAGCCGACCGCGGGTCCTCGCCCCAACCGCTAACCCCCAACCTCCGACCCCTTCACGGCGACGGTCGCGAACGTCAGCTCGCATTCGGCCGCCAGCGTGTCGCCGACGAAGGCCCGCGCGTTGCCCTTGCCAATCGGTCCCCGCATGGCCGTGAATTCGACGACCAGCCGAAGGACGTCGCCGGGGCGGACTTGCCGTCGGAAGCGGCAGCCGTCGATGCCGGCGAACAAGGGCAGCTTGCCGCGATTGCTCTCATCCGACAGCAGCAGGAACGCCCCGGCCTGGGCCAGCGCCTCGACGATCAGGACGCCGGGCATGATCGGGAAGTCCGGAAAGTGGCCTTGGAAGAACCACTCGTTCGCGCTGACGTTCTTCTGGGCGACGATCCGCTTGCCCACCTCCAGCTCGAGGACCTGGTCGACGAGCAGGAACGGGAAGCGGTGCGGGATGACGCGTTGAATGTCCTCGACGGAGAGCATCGGCGACTCCATGGCGCTGGGTGCTCGGAACGGTACCACACCGCCAGGAATGTCACGATCGCATCCCGTTTCGCGTCGCTGCTAGCGCGGACGGACCCTTCCAGGAAGAGGCTGGGGTACAATAAGCACGCCACCGCGGTAGCCCCCGCAACCACTTTTCGAGCGGCTCGTTCTACAGAAGGAGCCCGCGGAGGTGGTGCTGGATGACCGCTGGGGAGTTAATGGTCGCCCAACGGGTAGAGGCTCGTGAGGAGCTCTCGTTCGACGAGATTTTCGAGAGCTACCAGGAGCGCATCTACAACTGCACCTATCGCCTCATGGGCAACGCCGAGGAAGCCCGTGACCTCACGCAGGAGACGTTCCTGCGGGCGTATACCGGCCTACCCAAGATCGACGGCGAGCTGAAGGTCGGTCCGTGGCTCTACCGAATCGCGACCAACCTCTGCCTGGACCAGCTCCGTCGTCGGAAGCTGATCCGCTGGGAGTCATGGGACGGCTTCGTCTCCCTGTTCCATCCGAGCCAGGTCGCGCGCGACAATCCCGAACGCGACACGCTGACCCACGAGTCGCGCGAGCTGGTCCACCGGGTGCTCCAGGAGCTGCCGCCCAGGTACCGCCTCTGCCTGGTCCTGCGCGAGTATCAGGGGCTGTCGTGCGAGGAGATCGGCGAGGTCATTGGCAGCTCGCGCTCGGCCGTGAAGTCGCTTCTGTTCCGTGCCCGCGAGGAGTTCCGCCGCATCTACACCCGCATGGGCGGCGAGGAGAGCGACGGGCGATGACGTGCGACCGTCGACTGGTCTCATCCTACCGCGATGGCGAGCTCACGCCCGAGTCGCGGTCGGAGGTCGGCGAGCACCTCCAGGAGTGCGCCGAATGTGCGGCGGCCCTGCGCGGTTATCGGCGCCTAGCCCAGACGATCCGCTCGATGCCGGTCCAACCGGTGCCACCGTCGCTGGCCGTCGGGCTGCGGAGGGAGCTGGCCGAGCGCGAAGCCCGGCGGACTCGCATCGGACCATTCGGGGCCCTCGTGCGGGCCGCGGCGCCGGCCTTCGCGGCCGCGGGGGTCGCCGTCGCCGTGCTCGTCCTCCTCCGCCCGGGGGCCGGTGAGGCGCCACGCTCGATCTCGACGGCGGCCCAGCCGGCGCAGGACAGCGGGTCGCGCGAGCGTTCGGCCGTCGCCCAGCAGCCGGTCGCGTCGCGCGCGGTCGCCGTGGCGCCGCCGGCCTACGACCGTGTAAGTGGGGACGACCTGGTGGGTTTCTCTGGGGCGCTGGCCGAGGAGCGCCTGCGCAAGGCCCCGGCGTCGATTTCGCGGCTCTACGAGAGTAACCAGATGTTCCCGCGCCAGCTCGGGATGCCCGCTGAGGGCAGCAAGGCCGTCACGCTGCTCGAGCAGTCGTTCCAGGGCGGCCTGGCGATCCGTCGCGGCGACACCCGCGAGATTTACGTCCTCAACCGCGCCGACAAGACCTGGTCGGCGTACCAGGACAACGCGAAGTCAGGGGCGCCAGTCGTTATCGAGGGCGCCCCGCCGCCAGGCGCGGTGGCGCCCGAAGGTGGATTCGGCCACCTCTGGCTGAGTTATCCCGAGCTCAGAGAGCGCCTCGGCTGGGCCGTCTACGCAACGCGCGGCTCCGGCGGCGCGATCCAGGTCTTCGAGCGCGGCCTGATCCTCTGGAGCCCCCACGGCCTGCTCTACGTGCTGGCGGACGACGGAACCTGGAAGACGTACCCGGACGCCGCCCCGCTGTAACGGAAGACCAGACCGATCCAGACGAGGCGAGGTTGCCCATCGTGGGGGCACTGCTCGCTACGCCGCTACGATGATGCCTCGTGGAGCGTGTCCCAGTAGAGCAGCTCGTATCCCTGGAGCAGGCGGGCCGCGCGGCGGACCAGGCGCGAGTCGAGACCGCGGTCGAGGCCACCCTGGATGACCGCCAGCGCGGCGGGTTCGAATTCCGCTGTCGGCGCCGCGAAGTCGTCGAAGAAGCGGACCTCGGCCTCGCCCAGGCCGTACTTCTCCTGCAGGCTGCGGCTCATACGCCCACAGTTGCGGCCCCAGGCGGGGAAGTTGACCAGGTAGGCCGCGGCCACCTCGGCGTCGGAGCCATAAAGCGCCAACCAGGCCATGTAACACGTGTAGGCGTGGGCGCCGGGCAGGGGTTCGTAGGCTCGTAGGTCCGACCCCTCCATCTTGACGGCGCGGGCGAACGTCTGCACGTTGTCCAGGGCGGTCCGCTCGCCCTGGAGCACGGTGAGGAAGAAATCGCGGCTTGGCGAGCCGCCGAAGCGGCTCGTCAGGAGGGCGACGCTGCGGAGATCGCTCTTGATCACGGCGTACTGCTCGCCGGCGAAGACGCGCAGCTTCTCGCGCGGGACCCTGCCCATTTCGAGCGCCTGAAGGTAGGGATGGCGGAGGAGCTGCTCCTCGATCGGTCGAAGGTCGCGGCCGATCTCCGCAACCAGGGCTCTGGCATTGGTCATATCACTCCTCCGCGGGCCGGCCGCCCGGTGCTGTGCTGAGGCGCCCCACCCTGAGCTGCAACAGGAAGGCGACGACGAAGCTCGGCAGCGATGCCCCGAGCCAGGGCGCCAGGCCAGCGATGCCGAGGGCGGGTAGGCCGGCGATCCCGAGGTAGGTCGCCACCCCGGCCATCCAGACGCCGATCGCAAGCCAGTTGACCCCGCCGGCGTACCAGTATGCCCCCTCAGGCCGAAACAGCTCGTCGACCTCGTAGCGGCCGCCGCGCAGAATGAAGTAGTCGGCGACGAGCAGCCCCAGGAGCGGCACGAAGGCCGAGCCGATCAAGAGCAGGAAGCTCTCGTACTGGGTCAGCGGCACGATCCAGGCCACGACCAGGACGACCGCGCCCAACAGGAGGATCAGCGTCCGTTGGTTGACGCCGGGCAGCAGGTTCTGGATCGAGACGGCGGTCGAATAGATGTTCGCGAACCCCTCGTCGGTTTCGTCCACCAGGATCACTAGCAAGGCCAGCCAGCCGGCCGTCAGGCCGGCGAAGGCCGCGATGAGCGGTGTAATCGGGGCGACCGGGTCCACCGCGACGCCGGTCGCCAGCACGAGCATGGCCCCCAGCGCGTAGAACCAGACGTGCGGGACGAAGTAGCCGCCGGCCGTGCCCCAGAACGCCGCCCGGCGGCCCCGCGAGAAGCGGCTGTAGTCGGCCACCAGCGGGAACCAGGAGATCGGCAGGGCGACGACGAGGTCGACCGCCAGCCAGAAGGACATCTCGCCGGTCCCCGGCCGCGCCAGCAGCGCGCCGAAGTCGTAGGTCGTCAGCAAGGCGTAGGTGATCCAAAGCGTCGTGACCAGCACTGCCCAGACGGCGAACCTCTCGAGCCATTGCTTGGTGACCACGATCGGGCCGAGGAGGGCCATCACGGTCGTCAGGAGGGCGAAGACGACGACCCAGGCGTGGTAGGCCGAGGGCAGCCCGAACAGCCGCGTTGCCAGGGCGTCGGCGGCCTGGGCCATGACGATCACCTCGAGGACGGCCCAGCCCAGGAGCTGGAGGACGTTGAGGAGCGTCGGACCGTAGGACCCGCGCAGCCCCAGCGGACCCCGCACGAGGACCATCGTCGGGACGCCGGTGTCGCTGCCGATCATAGCCGCGACGCCAAGGAGGGCGTTGCCGATCACGGCGCCGACCAGGATCGCCAGCAACGCCTGGCCGAGGCCGAGGCCGGGCACCAGGAAGGTGCCGACGACCATGACCAGGAAGCTGATGCCGAGGTCGGCCCAGAGGACGAAGTTGTCCCAGGTCCCGAGTACCCGCTGCTCGACCGGGACCGGCTTGATCCCGAAGTCGCCCCTGTGGTTCGCCGCGCTCGTCATGGTGCGTCCCTCCACGCGGAGCGGCGAGCCGGCCGAGGAATGCAAAAGCACCACCGCTCGGCTCGGTGGTGCTGGTGCATGCCATCTGATCCCTACGCTGGCGTTACCCAGGTCAGGTTCCGACGGTCGGCGACGGATCAGGCCGCCCTCTCAGCTCGGCTCCCCAAGCTCCCGTTGCGCTGTTCTATTGTCGTTAGCGTAGCACGGCGCCGATGTCGGCGCAACGCGAGATCAAGGGCACCAGGGCATCAGCGTCCAGAGACGGACACGGCTCCGACTTGCCGTCAGCGTTCCTGGTGCAGGTGGAGGATCTTGCCCGAGACGGTCGACCGCGGGGGTTGGCGGTCGACCTGCAGGAAGCCGGCCTCGCGCCATTGCAACGCCATGACCCGTTCCGCTCCGGATCCGGCCCCGATTGCCGCGAGGAACTGGTCGGCCACCCCATCGGCGTCGAGCGGTCCGAGCTTCGGATGCACCAGCAGCCGTAGACGAGGGCGGCCATCGCCGCCCTCCTCCTCGACCAACTGGTAGTCCGTCGGCCCGCCCCCAAACCGAGCCGGCAGTGATTCGTCGAGTACGCGGATCAGGTCCGTGTCGAGAAACGTCATGCCTCCCGCGGTGAGCTTCTCGTAGCTGCGGAGCGTGTGAAGGTGCGTCGTCCAGCCGAGCTGCTCGAGTGGGCAGCCGCACGCTCGGCGCACCATCTCTGCCCGGTCCCCCAGCGAGACATTCAGGAGGATCAGCGAAGCCGTCGGACGGAGTGACGAGATCAGGAGGCCGCGCGCCGGTGCCCCACGTGGTTCCCCGCCCGGCCGCGGTTGGATCAATGCGAGGAGATCCTGGTAGAGGTGGACGTCATCGGGCGCCTCCGGGTCGAGGCAACCTCCGCCGATCAGACCCGCCTCGACGCTGCCGTAGTGGGGTATCGCGTCCGCCCCGGCGCGGCGGATCGTCGCCAGGCGGGCCGCGGTGATCGGTTCGCCGATGAGTATGAGCCGGGCCCCGCGAAGGTCGAGCCCGTCTGCGAGCGCGGCCTGGCAGATACGCACGGCGGCGCTCGTGTACGTGACGAGGCAGGGGGTGCTGCCGCCCCGGAGAACCTCCGCCATCCACAGAGCGATTGGCATCGGGTCGTCGAGCGGGACGTACTCCGGCCGGGGCAGCGACATCCCGGCCAGCGTGCCGCCCCAGCGCATCGCATGCACACTCCAGCGGTAGCGCCAGTGCAAACCCGGGGCGGCCGGGTCGACCTGCGTGAACCACCGAACGGGTGGCGTGCCGAAGCCGGCGTAGAGGAGGAGGAAGGCCACGGACTCCCCGCCTGGAACGCTCCAGCGCCCGATGAGCCAATCGCTGCCACCCCGAGCGTGAAGATCCAGGCACATCGTGACGGCCCAATCGCGGACGAACGCGAGATCGATGGGCACCATGCTCCTGGCGCCTCGGCTCCCGCTGGTCTGGCTCGGCAGGTGAGTCGTCGAGCTCGGGTTGCGGAGCTGCAGCGGGTCCACCGCCACCGTAGCGCTGCCCCGTACCGCCGGGCTGCGACCCTTGAGCTCGTCCACAGTCAGGTACACGCCTCGCCGGCAGAGATCGCCGAGCGCGCCTTCCACCCCGTCGTGGGTGACCAGCCGCTCGAGGTCCCCGTACTCGCAGCCGGCGAGCCGTAAGAGCTGCCGGTACGGACTCGGCGGGTATCCGTAGATCGTTTGGCGGGCCAGGCCCAGGAAGTCGGCTTCGCGGTGCTCCAGTCGACGGCGCAGGATCGCCCGCGTTGCCGCGGGACTGACCGGGTGCCGCAGGAATGCGGGCAGACCCCAGAGGAAGCGTGCTCCGACCGCGAGGTCTGCAAGGGGGGCAGAGGAGGCGAAGCGCGCGATCATCAGGTGGCCGATCGAGGATCTGACCGGCCCGTGGCTCGGCCTTGCTGGTGCAGGTGGAGGATCTTGCCCGTCGTCCCGGCCAGCGGCGCCCCGCGCTCCACACGCAGCAGCCCGGCCTGGCGCCAGTGCAGCTCCATTACCCGCTCGACGCCGGACCCGCCGCCGATCGCTTCCAGGAAGGCGTCCGCCACCGCGTCGTTGTCCAGCGGACTGACCGACGGATGGACCAGCAGGCGCAGGCGGGGCCGTCCGTCCCGGGTCTCCTCCTCCTGGAGCTGGTAGTCGGTCGGCCCGCCGCCAAAGCGAGCCGGCAGGGCGACTTCCAGCACACGAATCAGGTCCCTATCCAGGAAGGTCATCCCCCCGGCAGTCAGCTTCTCGAAGCTGCGGACCGTGTGCAGGTGCGTGGTCCAGCCCAGCCGCTCGAGCGGGCAGCCACATTCGCGATGTGCCAGTTGCGCCTGGTCGCCGAGCGAGACGTTCAGCAGGATCAATGGGGCCGTCGGGCGGAGCGAGGAGATGACGAGCGCCCCCGCTGGAAGGCCGGGAGTCGCCACGTCTGGGCCGGGCTGGACCAGGGCATGCACGTCGTGGAGCAGGTGGAGGTCGTCCGCGGCCGCCGGCGCCAGGCACCCTTCGGCAACGATCGAGGCTTCGGCGCACGCGTAGCGCGGCGCCGCCTCCGCGCCGACCGCGCGGATCGTCGCCAGTCGGGCCGCCGTGATCGGTTCGCCCGCGAGCGTGAAATGGGCGCCGCGGAGAGCGATCCCCGCCTCGCACGCGGCCTGGCACAGGCCCACGGCCGAGCTCGGGAACGTATACAGGTGAGGCGTGCCCGCGTTCCCGAGTATCTTCGCCATCCAGCGGGCGATCGAGAGCGAGTCGCGCAGTGGGACATAGTCAGGGCGAGGCAGCGGGGTCCCCGCCAGCAGGCTCACCCAGCGCACCCCGCGGGCGCTCCAACGGTAGCGCGGGTGCAGATCCGATGCGGTCGGGGAGACCTGCGAGAACCAGCGGATCGGGGGGGGTGCCCTGCAAAGTTCTGCAAGGCTGAGCGAGAATAGGAAGGAAGCGAGAGCCTGGAGGGGCAAGGTGGCGAGGCTGAAGCGGTTGCAGGGGATTGAAGGACGCTGGAGTGAAGACGCGGAGTCGGTGTGGAGCGGGATGGCGGACTGGCGAGCGGCGCACCCGCAGGCGACGTTCAGCGAGATCGAGGAGGCGCTCGACGAGCGGCTGAACCAGTTACGAGCGCGGGTGTTGTCAGATCTGGCGCTGGCGTCGCCGGCAGCGGATGTGCCGGCCGTGACCTGGGAGGAGCGGCCCCGGTGTGCGCGATGCGGAGTGGTGGTGCAGGCGCGGGGCCAGAGCGAACGGAAGCTTCTGACGCAAGGTGGGGCCGAGGTGCGGCTCCAGCGGTCGTATGCGACCTGTCCCCAGTGCGGGGACGGGTCTTTTCCCCCTGGACGATGAGCTGGCACTGCTCCCAGGGACGCTGACGCCGCGCTTGCAGGCGAGCCTGGTGCGGCTCGGGAGCTGGATGCCGTTCGCGCACGCGGCGCGGGAGGTGGGCTGGCTGACCCGGGCGGTGGTGAGTGAGTCGGTCGCCGAGCGGCTGACCGAAGCGGCTGGGGCGGCCTACGTCGCCGAGCAGACGGCCGAGGTCGAGCGACTCGAACACCGACCACCCCCGGAGCCGGTCGGGCCGTCCCTGCAGCAGATCAGCGTCGATGGGGCGATGATCTCGCTGGTCCACAAGCAGTGGGTCGAGGTCAAGACCCTGGCGATCGGCACGGTCGTCCAGGAGCCGAACGGCGACGGGCGGGCGCGGGAGCTGTCGTACTTCTCGCGACGGATCGACCATACCGAGTTTCGGCGGCTGGCGTTGGTCGAAACCTTTCGGCGTGGGGTCGGCACCGCGCTGGTGGTGGTCGCGGTCATGGATGGCGCCGGCTGGCTCCAGAAGTTCATCGACTTCCATCGTCCGGACGCCATTCGGGTGCTCGATTTCCCCCATGCCGTCGAGTATCTGGCGCGCGCCAGCCATGAAGCGTTCGGTGCCGGGACGGCGGCCACCAGTGAGTGGCTGGGCCAGCAGGCGCACGCCCTCAAGCACGACGGTCCAGACCCGGTGCTGGCCACGCTGCGCGCCCTGCCGGCCGGCCCGTTCCGCGACGAGGCGCTCGGGTACCTCGAGCCTCGCCTCGCCCAACTCCAGTACCCGACCTTCCGGGCGGCGGGCTACCCGATCGGCAGCGGGATCGTCGAAGGCGCCAACAAGGTCGTCGTCGAGGACCGCCTCAAGGGCAGTGGCATGCACTGGGCGCCCCAGAGCGTCGATCCGATGCTTGCTCTCCGCACGATCGTGTGCGCCGACCGCTGGGAAGAGGCCTGGCCGCGGATCAGCGCGCGGCTCCGGGCCGAGGATCACGCGCGCCGTCAGCAGCGACGCCAGCGCTGCACCGAACGACGCGCGGCCCGCACCCCCGCCCTCCCGGTCGCAGCCCCGCCCACACCTGACGCCGCTGGCGCCCCGGACGCCTCACCGGTCGTGCTCGTTGCTCCTGCTCGACTCCCGACCATGCCGGTCCCCGCGTCACCTCCCAAGCGCGTCGTCAACGGTCGCCCGACCAAGGCTCATCCCTGGAACCGTCGTTTCCTCCCTCATCTCCCACCTCCCCCCGCAGAAACCTGACGGGCACCCCCTGCCGAGGGGTAGGCCCCCATGATTTTGCGCGGCTCGTAGGGGCGCACGGCGTGCGCCCAGCGGTCGCTGGTGGGCAACTAGTGGGTCATGTGTCGCGGGCATCGCCATTAGCTCACTCCTGGTCAGCGAGCATGACAATGGCAACGAGGGAGGCAAGTGACCCACTAGTGGGTCGATTGCCACCAGCGTGGCCGTTGTCATGCTCTCTGACCAGGAGCGAGCGAATGGCGACAGCCGCGGCACCTGACCCACTAGCACTGACAATACCACCAGTCGCCCAAGGCGGGCCTAGCATCCATCAGCACGGCCCACGCGAACTTGACCGGGCCGAAGCGGCGCAGTGAGTGTGGACTTGCCGGCCCGGCACCTTGACGCCGAGCCGTAC
>JACCZL010000886.1 GCA_013695975.1 Chloroflexota bacterium | reverse complement strand
CTACACCCCCGTGCACGGCAGCTGGCTGAACATGGCCGAGCTGGAGTTCTCGATGCTGACCCGCCAGTGCCTGGGGCGCCGGATCGGCGACCGGGGCACCCTCGCCATCGAGGTCGCCGGCTGGGAGGCGGCCCGCAATGAGCAGCGCGCCACTATCCGCTGGCAGTTCACCGTCGACGACGCCCGGACCAAGCTGCATCGCCTCTACCCCTCATGATCAGCGTGGCGGAGCACTAGCCCTGCAGAGCGAAGGTGAGGTTCGGAACATGATACACAAGTAGAGTGATTGCTCAGCTTGGCAGGCCGGCGGCGGTGAGTGGTGAGGGTCCGGCGACGGCGCGCAGGGCGTCTAGAAGGTTCTCGCCCCGCTTGCGGGCGGTGGTCAGGAGTGTCGTGAAGATGGCGGACGCCTCGGCGCCCCAATCCGAGCGATACCCGCCGATGACCTTGCGGTGGATGACCGCCGGCCACAGGTCCCGCTCCGAGCTGTTGTTGGTCGGCTCGACGTCGTCACAGATGCTCCCCTTAGCCACCTTGAGGCCCGATGATCATCGTCGCCCGTGCCGCCCGCCGACCGGCGTCGCGCCGACCAGGCACGATCAGCCGCGACGGCGCAGCGGCCGGCGTGGCCCGGATTCGCTAGTCCGACACCTCGCCATGATACAGATAAGTTGGCGTCAGCGCGAGAAGAGGGGGGCGAAGACCAGGGCGACGATCGACATGAGCTTGATCAGGATGTTCATCGCCGGTCCGGACGTGTCCTTGAATGGGTCGCCGATCGTATCGCCGATCACCGCCGCGTGATGCGCCTCTGAGCCCTTGCCACCGTGTGCCCCGGCCTCGATGTACTTCTTGGCGTTGTCCCAGGCGCCGCCGGCGTTGGCCATCATGATGGCCAGCAAGAACCCACAGACGATCGCCCCGATCAGCATCCCGCCCAGGGCCTCGCGGCCGAGGACGAGCCCCACGAGGACCGGGGCGATGACGGCCACCACGCCGGGCAGGATCATCTCCCGTAGCGCGGCGGCGGTGGTGATGTCGACACAGGCCGCGTAGTCGGGCTGCTCGGTGCCGGCCATCAGGCCCTTGATCTCGCGAAACTGGCGGCGGACTTCGTTGACCACCTGGAACGCGGCTCGGCCAACGGCCGTCATCGTCATCGCGGAAAAGACGAACGGTAGCATCGCCCCGAGCAGCAGCCCGGCGATCACAGCAGGGTCGAGCATGTTGATGGTGGTGAGGCCGACCGCCTGGGCGTAGGCCGCCATGAGCGCGAGCGCCGTCAGGACGGCCGACCCGATGGCGAATCCCTTGCCGGTCGCGGCGGTCGTGTTGCCGAGGGCGTCGAGGGCGTCGGTCCGCTCGCGAACGTCGTCGGGGAGACCGGCCATCTCGGCGATACCGCCGGCGTTGTCGGCCACGGGCCCGTAGGCGTCCGTCGCGAGCGTGATGCCGAGCGTCGAGAGCATCCCGACTCCGGCCAGAGCAATCCCATAGAGACCGGCGAAGTGATAGGCTCCAATCACGCTCGCCGCCATGACTAGCGTCCCGAGGACCGTGCTGAGCATCCCGATCGCCAGGCCGGCGATGATCGTCGTGGCCGGGCCGGTCAGGGTCGCGACAGCGATCGACTTCGTCGGTCCGTACTCGTACGAGGTGAAGTATTCCGTGCCGAGACCGATAATGATCCCACCGACGAGTCCGACGATGACGGCCCAGAACAGTCCTAGATCGAGGCCGAGGGTTCGCACGATGGCGAAGCTCAACACCACGACCAGACCGCCGGCGACGAAGATTCCACGGCGGAGGGCCCAGAGCAAACCTCCGAAGTCGGCTGTATCCGAGACTCGGACGAAGAACGTGCCGATGATCGAGGAGACGATGCCGGCGGCGGCGATCAGGAGCGGCAGCACCTCCCCGGTCAGTCCGGTTGCGGCCGTGGCCAAGGCCATCGTCCCGACGATCGACCCGACGTAGGACTCGAACAGGTCGGCGCCCATGCCCGCCACGTCCCCGACGTTGTCGCCGACGTTGTCGGCGATCACGGCCGGGTTGCGCGGGTCGTCCTCGGGGATGCCGACCTCGATCTTGCCGACCAGGTCGGCGCCGATGTCGGCCGCCTTGGTGTAGATCCCGCCACCGACGCGGGCGAAGAGCGCGATCGACGAGGCCCCGAACGAGAACCCGGCCACGACGTTCGGGTCCCGGAAGATCAGGTAGACGACCACCAGGCCGATGATCCCGATCCCCACGACGGCGCTTCCCATCACCGCACCGCTCGAGAAGGCGACGCGCAGACCGCGGTTGAGTCCCACGGCGGCGGCCGCCGCCGTGCGCGTGTTCGCCTTGAGGGCGATCCACATCCCGAGGTAGCCTGTCGCCGCGGAACAGGCCGCGCCGATCAGGAAGCAGATGGCGGTCCCGGCGTTCACCACGACCGTCAGCAAGGCCGCGACGACGATCGCGAAGATCACCAGGACGCGATACTCGCGCGCCAGGAAGGCCATCGCCCCGACATGGATCGCCCGGGAGATAGCCTGCATCTTCTCGGTACCGGGGTCGTTCTGTACGACGCCACGGGCGAGGTAGCCGGCGAACAGGAGCCCGAGCACCCCGACGCCCAAGGATGCGATGGCGAGTTCCACGACAGCAGGGTAGCTGACTGGTGGCTGCGCGACAAGCGCTACTCGGGGCGCGAACGCGGTTCAGCGTTCGTGCGCCTCGGGCGGGGCCGGCCGTCTCAGATCCCTCGTGTGCCCCCGCGGCCCACGTCGGCGGCGCCGTGGCGCTCGAGGATGTCGACCGCCTCCTGCCGGCGGTCGTCGGCCCGCACCGTCACGAGGGTGCGCCCGGACTGGAACTCGCTCTCGTAGTGCCGAGCCTCTTCCTCGCCCACGCCCATGCCGGTCAGCACGCCGAGCAGGCCGCCGGCGGCGGCGCCGGCGCCCGCGCCGACCAGGGCCGAGGCCAGGATGCCGCCGGCGAGCACCGGTCCGATGCCCGGGATCAGCGCCGCCGCCGCCGCGCCGAGCAGGCCGCCGACGACTCCTCCGCCGATCGCCCCCGCGGTTTCGCGCTCTCCGGTGTGCGTCTCGCCGCCCTCGGGGGCGGCCGTCCCGCCCTCCGGCTCGGCTCCGCGCGCCACGAAGCCGATCTCCTCGTCGCGGAATCCCGCGCGCTGGAGATCGTTGACGGCCTCCGCCGCGTCATCGCGATTTTGGAAGACACCGACCAGGGTCGAACGCTTAGTCGTGACCATGGTTTCCCACCTCTCCGAAAAGCCCGTAGCCCCATCCTGGCGAACCTCGCCAGTCATGGAAGCCGCTTTCGCGTCCCCGCTCTACCGCGAGCTTGCAAGAACAGTGCCACCCGACTGATCGCCAGGCCCCGGTGCCGGTCGAGGATCGGCTCCGGCTCGGTGTGCACCGACGCGCCATGGGCCGGCAGACGCGACGCCTACGAAGGCCTCCGCGGCGCCTTGACCTTCCGCCCAGGGCGGACCGCCTTGAGTCACGGCGACCGGGTACCGTAGAATGGCCTCGTTTGTTAAGGGCGAGCCGGCAGAGCTTAACATTCAACCACCAACACGTCTCCGGCTCGCCGCATGGCGCTCGGCCATGTGGGCGTTGCCGCTGGGCCGGCTTGGTCGCCGGCCTCGGTGCAGGTCGTCTACGCGTGCAGCGCTGGCGTCCGGCCCGACGTGAGCAGGCGCGGGAGCTGCTCGGGCCTGGACTGATCAGCCTAATCTTGCTCGCACTGTTCAGCCGACCGTTCGTCGCCGGGGTGATCGCTCATCAGCGCGATACCGCCGCGTTCTACTATCCGCTGACCGCCTGGTTCGCCCAGGAGCTCCAGGCCGGACGCTTTCCGTTCTGGTGCCCGCTGATCTTCGGCGGTTATCCACTGCTGGCAGACGGCGAGATCGGCATGCTCTACCCGCCGAACATCCTGGCACTGCTGACCCTCCGCTCGGATGTCGCCTTTGTCCTGGTCCGGACCGCCCACTACTTCGTGGCCGGACTGGGGACGTACGCTCTCGGCAGGGTGCTTGGCGCTGGGCGACTTGCTAGCGCCTATGGGGGGATCTGCTTCGCGTTCGGTGGGTTCATGATCGGCCACCTCGACCATGGCAACATCGTGCGCAGCGCCGCCTGGCTGCCCGGGATGCTGGCCTGCGCGGATCTCGGCCTCCGGGCCCGGGGGCGGCACGCGCTCGCCTGGACCATGCTGGCCGCCACCGCGCTGGCACTCGCCGGGCTCGGGCTCCATCCGCAAGTCTTGCTGATTGATCTCGTAGCGCTGTGGACCTATCTCCCGTTGCGCGCGCTGGCATGGGACCCCCGGGGCAGGCTTGGGCGGCTTGCGCTCGTCCTCGGCGGAACTACTCTGCTCGGACTTGCCGCCGCCGCGGTCCAACTGGCGCCGACCTATCAGCTCGGTCTGCTGTCGTCGCGGGGGGAGGGGGTCCCGTACGTCAACGCCGCCGCCGGTGCGCTCTCGCCGTTCGACCTGGCGACCCTCGTCTTACCGTTCCTGTTCCGGGCGGACCCGAGCAACGTCTGGTCGCTGTACCCGTATTGGGAGACGACGCTGTACGTCGGCCTGGTCGGAACGCTCCTGGCGCCAATCGGCCTCATCCTCGGCCGGCGTCGGGCCAGCCTGCCGCTGGCGGGGCTGGGAATCAGCGGGCTGGCGCTCAGCATGGCCGACCAATTTCCGCTTGACCTCTACCACTGGCTCTGGACGCTCCCGGGCTTCTCGGCAATGCGGATGCCCGGACGGTATAGCCTGGTCATCGAATTGGCGCTGGCACTGCTGGCGGGCATTGGCTTGGACCGGGTGGTGACGAAGGCCGGCTCCCGGCTTGCGTGGCGCGTCGTCCGAGGCGTCGGGGTGCTCGTCCTCATCGTGACCGCGAGTCTGGCCGGTGCTCGACTGTGGCTCCAGGCTGAGGAGGTCGGGTCGCTGCAGGCGATTCGGACGAGCTACCTGACCCTGCCCCATGACCGCGCGGCGCTCTCGGCCGACCAGGTCCGCCAGGGACTGCTGGCCACGCTGGACCTGGC
>JACCZL010000884.1 GCA_013695975.1 Chloroflexota bacterium | reverse complement strand
CTACATCGAGGGCCGCGCCGTCCTCAACCTCCAATCAAGCATCGCCTTTGCCCAGTACCTCGCCGACCGCGAAGTGCTTGGCGTCGAGCCGCCCCTCCAGGAGTATCTCGCGCGGGTGGGCCAGGTGACCGTCGACGACGTCGCTCGCGCGGCCAACGCCTATCTCGACCCGTCCGCCTATACTCTCGTCATTCTGCGGCCTGACTAGGCCGGCAAGGTCGGGCGGATGCTGCGGTACACCTTTCGCAAGCTCCTCCACACCGCCTTCGTCGCTCTGGGGGTCGTTACCCTCGCCTTCGCGGCGCTCCGCCTCTCAGGCGATCCGGCCGCCACCATGCTGCCCGGAGACGCCTCCGTCGACCAGCTTGAGGCCCTCCGGCGGGAGCTCGGGCTTGACCGTCCGATCTACGTCCAGTACCTACAGTTTCTGGGCGGTGCCTTGCGCGGCGACTTTGGGACCAGCTTCCGCCACCAGCAGCCGGCCCTCGGACTCGTCCTCGAACGGCTCCCCGCGACCATGGAGCTGGCGTTCGCAGCGCTCCTGCTCGCCACCGTCGTTGCCCTTCCGCTCGGGATCCTTGCCGCGATCCGCCACGGGCGGCTGATCGACGCCCTGGCGATGGGGTTCGCCGTCGTCGGCCAATCGACCCCAACGTTCTGGATGGGCATCATGCTGATCCTGGTCGTCTCGGTCGAGCTCGGCGTGCTCCCAACCTCTGGGCGGGGCGGCTGGGAGTACCTGATCCTGCCGGCCGTAACCCTCGGGACCCAGTTCGCGGCCCTGCTGGCCCGCCTGACTCGCACCAGCATGCTCGAAGTCCTCGGGCAGGACTTCCTCAGGACCGCCCGCGCCAAGGGCCTCCGCGAGCGAACCGTCGTCTTCGGCCACGCCCTCAAGAACGCCGGCGTCCCCGTCATCACCCTGGCCGGCCTCCAGTTCGGGACGCTCCTGGGCGGAGCGGTCGTCACCGAGACCGTCTTCGCCTGGCCCGGCGTCGGCCGCCTCGCGGTCCAGTCGATCTTCGTCCGCGACTATCCGGTCGTCCAGGCTGCCGTCTTCGTCCTGGCGCTCAGCTTCGTCACCATCAATCTGCTGGTCGACCTGGCCTACGGCCAGCTCGACCCGAGAATTCGCCATGCGTAGATCCTCCCATCCGGTCCGGGCGACCAGCGTGCCCCACCGGTCATGAGCACGGTCGCCGACCAGGCGGGAGCACTGGCGCCTCGCCCGGCCGCCGTCGCGCGCCGTCGACGCCAGGTCCCCTGGAAGCTGTTGCTGCCGGCCGTGCCGGTGGTCCTGGCCGTGCTGGTCGCGCTCCTGGCGCCCTGGCTCGCCCCCCACTCGCCGACGGCCAATGAGCTCGGGGCACGTCTGCGGCCGCCCTTCTGGCTCGACGGTGGGAGCTTCGCTCGTCCGCTCGGGACGGACCTGCTCGGGCGGGACGTCCTCAGCCGCCTGTTGTGGGGCGCCCAGGTCTCGCTCCCGATCGCCCTGGCCGCGACGATCCTCGGAGCGACCGTCGGCTCCACCCTCGGCCTGATCTCCGGGTACTATCGCGGACTCGCCGACGGGGTCGTCACCAAAGTGGTCGACGTCCAGCTCGCCTTCCCGTTCGTCCTCTTCGCGATCTCGGTGATCGCCGTGGCCGGGCCGAGCATCGGCGTGCTGGTCGTCGTGCTGGCGATCGGGAGCTGGGTCGGTCATGCCCGGATCATGCGCGGCCTCGCCCTCAGCCTGCGCGAGCGCGAGTACATCCAGGCGGCTCGAGCCCTCGGCGCGAGCGGACCTCGCATCCTTCTCCGCCATTTGCTCCCCAACGTCCTGTCGGTCATCCTGGTGCTCGCCACGTTCGACGTCGGCCGGGCTATCATCCTGGAGGCGACGCTGAGCTTCCTCGGGTTGGGGGTCCAGCCGCCGACGCCAAGCTGGGGATCAGACCTCAAGGACGCCGCGACCGCGGTCCGCCAGGCATGGTGGGTCGCCACGTTCCCCGGACTGGCAATCATGGTCGTGGTCTTGAGCGTCAATCTCTTCGGGGACGCCATGCGCGACCTGCTCGATCCGCGCTACACGCCGAAGCGGACGATCCGCTGAATCACCGTTCAAAGGGGATGGAAATGCGCACCGCCTGGACCCGTCACCTGTTCTCGCTGCTCGCCGTGGCCGGCCTGCTCCTGAGCGCCTGCCAGCCGGCCGCCCAGGCGCCGGCCAAGCCTGACGCCAAGCCGGCTGACACGAAGCCCGCCGAGACCAAGCCGGCCGAGAGCAAGCCCGCCACCAAGACCGACGCCAAGCCGGCCGGCGGCGGTCAGCTCACGATCGCCCAGCCGGCCGATGCGACGACGATGGACCCCGGCAAGAGCACCCAGGTCCTGAACGTCAACTACTTCTACAACCTCTACGACACCCTCACCCGCTGGGACACCGACCTGAAGCTACAACCATCCCTGGCGACGGCCTGGAAGAACCTCGACGAGACGACCTGGGAGGTCACCCTGCGCCAGGGCGTCAAGTTTCACGATGGCTCGCCGCTGACCGCCGAGGACGTCAAGGCGACCTACGACCGCCTCCTCCAGCCAGGCAAGACGATCGTCCAGTCAGGCTTCGCCACGATCAAGTCGGTCGAAGTCGCCAACCCCCAGACGCTGCGGCTGATCACCGACAAGCCCGATCCGCTGGTCCCGGTCCGGATGGCCCAGATGGGCGGTCAGATTTACCCGGCCCGGCTGGCCAGCACCGACGAGGGCAACAACGAGCTGGCCCGCACGCCAGTCGGCTCCGGCCCCTACAAGCTCGTCGAGTGGGTCAAGGACGATCGTCTAGTGATGGAGGCGAACCGGGAATGGTGGGGCTGGGAGGGTAAGCCTCCAGCCTTCGACCGCGTGACCTGGAAGCCGATCCCCGACGACTTCGCCCGGGTCAGCGCCCTCCAGAAGGGCGAGGTCGACGTCATCACCAACGTCCCGCCCGACCAGATGAAGAGCCTCGGCGACGGTCGGACAACGCAGGTCCTGACCACCCCGGCGACCCGAACCGTCACCTTCTGGATGAACACGATGGAGGGCCCGCTCGGCGACAAGCGCGTCCGCCAGGCCCTCCACTACGCAACCGACACCGAGTCGATCGTCAAGAACCTCTACGCTGGGTCCGGCAAGCCGATGAGTGGCGGCCTGGCCGACACCGACTTCGGCTTCAATCCCAGCCTGAAGCCATACGGGTACGACCAGGCCAGGGCCAAGCAGCTCCTGTCTGAGGCCGGCCACGCCAACGGCTTCGACGTCACCCTCCACGCCGGCAGCGGGACGATGGTCAACGACAAGCAGCTTCTCGAAGCGCTCGCCGACATGTGGTCGAAGGTCGGCATCAGGGCCAGGGTCGAGATGATGGAGATGGCCCAGCGCCAGAAGATGAACAACGACCGCACCGTCCCGGACAACGGCTTCCTGCTCATCAACCCCCAGAGCACCCTGCTCGACGCCGACGGCAGCCTCTGGCGCCTGTTCCACCCGAACGGCCTCGGCGGCAAGTACTGGGTCGGCAGTCAGCCCGGCCAGCGCTTCCACGACCTGATGGAGCAGGCCCGCACCACCCTCGACCAGGAGCGCCGCAAACAGCTCTACGCCGAAGCGACCCAGATCATCCACGACGACAAGCCCTGGCTCGAGCTCTTCCAGGAGGAGATCGTCTACGGCTCCACCAAGCGCGTCAACTTCAAGCCCCGCGCCGACTATCGCCTGATCGTCTCGGAGATGACTGCTTCTCAGTGAGAAACGATGGCGAATCAATTGGCAGCACACCGGTGACCGTCGCGGATTCTCTAGTCGCCGTCACGGCCACCTGTAGCGCCTCGAGGACCAGAGTGCGGTCGCCGTCTCCGGCGCGGTCGAGCCAGTCGGCCACCGCCGCACAAGTCTTCGCCAGCCCCTCCGGGTCCACCTGCTGGCTGGTGGGAGTTGCCGACCCTCGTAGAGATCCGAGCCGCTCCTGTAGCAGCATCCGTTGGCGTTGGAGGCGTGTCCCCTCCTCACGTATGACGTTCTCGTCGACCTCTCCATAGGTGTAGAGTCGCACCAGGCGCCTCTCCCGCCCCGTGAACACCGAGAGCTCCCGCTCAAGCCGCGCAACCTCCTCCCCATCAGTCTCCGGCCTGCTTCGTTGCTCCAACTCCTGGAGTACGACCGCTGGACTCCCCAAGACCTGCTTGACTTTGTTTTCCGGTAGATAACCGGGCCACGCGTGGCGAGGTCCCGTTCCGGCTGACGTTCGCGCTCCAGGCGGCCGGCCGACGTTGAGTCATGCTGCCAGTATCCACGTCAGTCTGCGAGCGCGGTGCAGGGTCGGTGTGCTTGGTTGTTCCTCATCAGGATAATCAGCGGGTCGGCGCGGTAGCGGATCAGGCCCGGCTGGTCGCTCGTCCGCTCGTTCAGCGCGGTTCGAGCCGAGTAGCTTGCGCAGGCACCGGACCGCTGACTCGGAAGCTATAGTAGGGGTGTGACGAAATGCAGGCCATTCTGGCCGACCGGAGGCCCGCCATGCCCACTGTCGCCGGTGCCCACCTCCACCACATCGCTCTGACCGTGAAGAGCCTCGAGGCGAGCATTCCCTGGTACGAGAAGGTGTTCGGGATCACGTACCAGATGGAGGAGCCGCACAAGGGCGGCGTCGGCAAGCTGCTCACCGATTCGGAGTGGCAGCTCATCATCGTGCTTCACCACCACGACTCGAACCAGGGTGAGGCCTTCTCCGAGACGCGGACCGGAGTTGACCACGTCGGCTTCAGCGTCGCCAGCCGCACCGAGTTGGAGACCTGGC
>JACCZL010000875.1 GCA_013695975.1 Chloroflexota bacterium | reverse complement strand
TCGAGCTGGAGCGGCTGCTCGAGCGGTTCCGCCCGCGGCTGGGAGCGCGGGCGTCCCGCCCGCCCCCGGCCGTAGGAGCGCATGACGTGCGCCCTCGTGGGACGCCGGCGCGCTCAGGGCGGTTCGACGAGCGCGACGCCATCCTGATCACCTACGGCGACTCGGTCCTTGCACCCGACATGCCGCCGCTCCAGGCCCTCGACGCCTTTGCCGCGCGGCGCCTTTCCGAGCTCGTCTCGACGATCCACATCCTGCCCTTCTTCCCCTATTCATCGGACTACGGCTTCTCCGTGATCGACTACGAGCGGGTAAACCCCGCGCTGGGCGACTGGGACGACGTCGCGACCCTCCGCGTGCGGTTCAAGCTGATGTTCGACGTGGTCCTCAACCACGTCTCGGCCGAGAGCCCATGGTTCCAGGCGTTCCTGCGCGGCGAGCCGCCCTACGACGGCTTCTTCATCACCGTCGACCCGCGGACCGACCTCTCGGGCGTGACCCGGCCGCGGACGACGCCGCTCCTCACCCGCTTCGAGACGGCCTCGGGCGAGCGCTGGGTCTGGACGACGTTCGGCCCCGACCAGGTGGACTTGAACTACGCCAATCCGGCCGTCTTGCTACGGATGCTCGACGTGATCCTGAGCTACGTCGAGCGCGGCGCCGACCTGCTCAGGATGGACGCCGTCGGCTACCTCTGGAAACAGGTCGGGACGTCGTGCATCCACCTGCCCCAGACCCATGAGGTCATCAAGCTATTCCGCGATGTCCTCGACGCGGCCGCGCCCCAGGTCCAGATCGTGACGGAGACGAACGTCCCCCACGCCGACAACGTAGCCTATTTCGGCGACGGCCACGACGAGGCCCAGATGGTCTACCAGTTCCCGCTCGCGCCGCTGGTCCTCGACGCGCTCGCCCGCGGCGACACCGCCCGCCTGACCGCCTGGGCGCGGGGGCTGGCCCCGCCCTCTGACGAGACGACGTTCTTCAACTTCCTCGCCTCCCACGACGGGGTCGGCCTGGTGCCGGCCCGGGGCCTCCTGTCCGACGACGAGGTCGCCGCCCTGGCCGAGCAGGTCCTCACCCACGGCGGGCAGGTCTCGTACAAGACGAACCCCGACGGGTCGGAGAGCCCCTACGAGCTGAACGCCACCTTCTTCGACGTCCTCTCCAACCCGAGCCCGGGCCCCGAGCCCCAGGCGACAAGGCTCGACCGCTTCATCTGCTCGCAGGCGATCATGCTGGCCATGGCCGGCGTGCCCGGCATCTACGTCCACAGCGTGCTCGGCTCGCACAACGACCAGGCCGGCTACGCGCGCTCGGGCTGGAAGCGCGACCTCAACCACGAGCACCT
This sequence comes from Chloroflexota bacterium, assembly GCA_013695975.1. GTDB lineage: Bacteria > Chloroflexota > UBA6077 > UBA6077 > JACCZL01 > JACCZL01. Next base: position 4,510 of record JACCZL010000875.1, on the reverse strand, counting down.
GGACCTCGACGCCCTCGAGCGCCGCCTGACCGACCCGGCGAGCGAAACGGGGCACGTCTTCGCCCGCTACGCCCACTTACTGACCACCCGCCGCGCCCAGCCGGCCTTTCATCCAAACGCCCCCCAGGAGATGCTCGCGCTCGGGCCGGCCGTCTTCGCCCTACGCCGCGGCCCCCGCAACGGCCAGACGATCCTGGCCCTCCACAACATCAGCGGCGAGGCCCACCCGGTCGACCTGGCCGCCCTCGGCGACGAGCACCGAGTGGACCTCCTCAGCGACCGGCGCGTCGAGCCGAGCCGGGCTCTCGAGCTGCAGCCCTACGAGGTGGTCTGGCTGGGGGCGACCAGGGCGCGATAAATCGCGCCCCTACGAAGCTTCTCCGTTGGTGCGCTCGGGGCCCGCGCCGCTCGGGTTGCCGACGACCTGGTCGACGATCCCGTAGGCGATCGCCTCCTCAGACCCCATCCAGTAGTCGCGATCGAGGTCGCGGGCGATCTGCTCGACCGGTCGGCCGGTGTGGTAGGAGTAGATCTCGCGCATCCGTTGCTGGATCCGCAGGATCTCGCGGGCCTGGACCTCGATGTCAGCGGCGCTGCCCTCGAAGCCGGCCGAGCCCTGGTGGACCATGATCCTGGCGTTCGGGAGCATCGCCCGCTTGCCGGGCGTGCCGGCCGCGAGCAGGAGCGAGCCCATCGAGGCCGCCAGCCCGACGCAGGTCGTGGCGATCGCCGGCTGGATGAGCTGCATCGTGTCGTAAATCGCCATGCCGGCCGTGACCGAGCCGCCCGGCGAGTTGATGTACATCGAGATGTCCCGCTCCGGGTCCTCGCGCGCCAGGTACAGGAGCTGCGCGACGATCAAGTTGGCCATCTGGTCGAAGATCGGGGTCCCGAGGAAGATGATCCGCTCCTTAAACAGGAGCGAGAAGATGTCGTAGCTTCGCTCGCCGCGGTTGGTCTGCTCGATCACCATCGGGACGTACATGCTCGGGCGCATCACAGCCTCCTGTTGGCAGTAAGTATACGAGTTCGGGGTACGGATGGGGCCAAACACTCTGATGGCGCGCTGCCGCGGGCTCGACTGTTAAGAACTCCGCCCCAAACCTTAGACTTTCGTCTCCTGCACGGGGTATCCTCATGCCGACGGGAGGTCCCTTGCGCCAGATGGACTATTCGCGACGTAGGCTTTCCGCGCGCCGGGGCCGTTGCTATACCGGGGCCGTTGCTATAATGGTCGAATTCGAGGGGCTCCACGCTCTGTGGTCGGGAGCGTCGGGGTGATGGACGGGTCTGCGCCGTGAGGATCCTCCTGGTCGTTCTGGCCTTCGGCAGCCTGCTGGCCCTCCCGCTGCGCCCGGCGAGCGCCGCGCCCTCGGTCCAGATGACGGTCCGGGCCGGCTTCGACGGGATCGGCAAGATCGGCGGCTGGACGCCGATCGAGGTCGAGCTGCGCAACGACGGGCCCGACGTCGACGGCGAAGTCCAGATCGTCGTCACCGACAACACCACCAACCGCGGGACCTACACTCGCGCGCCGACCCTCTATACCGCGCCAGTGATCCTGCCGCGCCGCTCCCACAAGCGGCTGACCCTCGAGGCCGAGCTGCGGGCGACCGGCCAGCGGATCCAGGCCCGGCTGGTCGAGGGCGAGACGATCATCAGCGAGCAGGATGTCCCGCTCACCCGCGTGGCGGCCGGCGATCTGCTCTGTGGTGTCCTCTCGCGGACCGGTCCGGCCTTCGACGGGCTGGCTAGCCTCGACCTGCCGCCGCCCCTGCGGCGGGCGCGGATCGCCCATATCGAGGTCTCCGATCTGCCGAACCGTGCCCAGCTCCTGGCGTCGCTCGACTGCCTGATCTTCGACAACATCTCGACGGGCGCGATGCTGCAGGGGCAGAAGGAGGCCCTCTCGTCCTGGGTGAGCGCAGGCGGCCTGCTCGTCGTGATCGGCGGGCCAACCTGGCAGCGGACGGTCAACGCCCTGCCGGCGGACCTCCTGCCGGTCAAGGTGACCGGCCTGACCAGTGTCGACAATCTGGGCGCGCTCGGCGACTTCGGGCGCGAGCCGATCCCCGAGGCCGGGCCCTGGCTGGTCTCCCAGGCGGCGCTCACCGACGGCAACGCCGTCGTCGAGCAAGACGGCGTGCCGCTGATCGCGGCCGCGCGGCGCGGCAGCGGGACAGTCCTTTACCTGGCGATGGACCCCACGGCCGAGCCACTGCGGAGCTGGTCCGGCACGCCGAGACTCTGGCGCTACGTCCTGGCTCATGGCACCGGCGGTGTCGGGCTGAACTCTTCGATTACCAGCTCCTTCGGCGGCTGGGGGCGGATCCCTCGCAACGCCCTCGTCGACATCTCGCCGGTCAGCGGCCCGTCGCCCGGCTGGATGATGGCCGCCCTGGCGCTCTACGCCCTGGTGGTCGGCCCACTCAACTACCTCTTCGTGCAGGGGATCGGCCGCCCGGGCTGGTCGCTGGTGACCATCCCGCTGATCACCCTCGTCGCAGCGGTCGGCACCTTTACCCTGGCCGGGGCCGTGCGCGAGAGCGACTCGATCGTCAACAAGGTCACGCTGGTCCGCGGCAGCCCCCAGGCCCCGGCCTTCGGGCGGAGCTACGTGAGCGTGCTCGCCCGCCAGCCCTCGGCCTACGACATCAAGGCGGCCGAGACATCGCTGATCAGCAGCCTCTTCTTCCCCTTCCCGCGCGATCCGAGCGTCGAAGGCCAGAACTGGGCCCTGCGCGTCGCCGGCGGCCCCGCGCCGGCGGTCGAGAACCTCCAGTTGGCGGGCGGGACGCTCGGGACGTTCGTGGTCGACGGCCAGGTGCCCTTGTCCGGGCGGCTCGAGTCGGATCTGAAGGTCGAGGGGCGCCAGCTCGTCGGGACGGTCACCAATGGGCTCGGCGCGATGCTCTACGACGTGGCGCTGATCCTCGACTACCAGGTCACTCGGATCGGCGACCTCAAGGCCGGCGAGACGCGCGAGCTGGCGATGAATCTCGGCCCGGCCGCCTCGGCCGGCTACGGACCGCCAACCTCGTTCTCGAGCCTCCTCTACCCGACCGCGAGCGGCGGCCGTCGACCACCCGACGCAGTCCGCCGCGACGTCCTGGACTCGGTCTTCGGATCGGGCTTCAACCTGGCCAGACTCGAATTGGGCGGGCCAACGTTGATGGGCTGGCTCGACGGCGCGTCGCTCTCCCTGGCCGTCCGCGACGCGCGGCCGGCCCAGATCGAGACCACGCTCTTCATCAGCACCCTCCCGATCGGCCTGCCGAAGGGCTACGAAGGTGAGCTGCCGGCCCCGGCGGTGAGCCGCCGTCAGCTCGGCGCGGCCACCCTGACCCGTCAGCAGTTCGGCAGCTACGACCTCGGCAACGGCGAGTCGATCGCCCTCCAGTTCGGCCTCCCCATCACCAACGGCCGCTTCCTGCTGGACGGCCTCTACGTGAACATCGACGGCCGCTTCCGCGGCGTCCCGGCGGCCGGCCCGACCCTCGGCGAGGTCGCCCTCTACAACTGGCGATCGGCCGAGTGGGAGGATCGGGTTGTCGGCTTCGGGCGCAACCTGGTCAAGGACCCCGCCCCCTACGTCTCGGCCTCCGGCGACGTCCGCGTCCGCTACACCTTCAAGCCCGCCGCGGACAGCGGGGCGACCGGCGTCAGCTTCAGCCGCTTCGACGTGACCGCCGCCGGGCTGATGCGATGACTCGATGAACCCCGTCGAGCTCGAGCACGTCTCGGTCAGCCGGCGGGACGGAAAACGGGACCTGTCGCCACTGCGGGACGTGTCGCTGACGGTGGCCGAAGGGGCCAGCCTGGGGTTGGTCGGGCCGAACGGGTCCGGCAAGAGCACCCTGCTCAAAGTCCTGGCCGGGCTAGTCCGCCCGACGAGCGGGCGCGCCCTCGTCGGCGGCATCGACACGCGGCTGGATTCGACCGCCGTGCGACGACGGGTCGGCTACGTGCCGGAGCAGTTCGGCGTGTACCCGCGCCTGAGCATCCTCCAGTACCTCGATTTCTTCGCCCGCGCCCACGGCGTCTCCCAATGGGAGCGGCGCAACACGGTCGAGACGATGCTGCGGGTCGTCGACCTGTTCGACCAGCGGGGCGACGAGGCCGCCGCCCTCTCGCGCGGATCGCGCCGCCGCCTGGCGCTGGCTCAGGCCCTCCTCCACAACCCGCCGATCATGCTCCTCGACGACCCGCTGAGTGGGCGCGATGGGCGCGGACGACTGGAGCTGGTCGAGGTGTTGAAGGAAGTCCGTGGGATGGGCATCACCCTGCTGATTGCCACGCACTTGCTGGTCGACCTGACCCAGCTCTGCGACTTGGTGGCCGTGCTTCGGGCCGGCCAGCTCGCGAGCGTCACGCCGCTGACGGTGGCCGAAGGGGCCAGCCTGGGGTTGGTCGGGCCGAACGGGTCCGGCAAGAGCACCCTGCTCAAAGTCCTGGCCGGGTTGGTCCGCCCGACGAGCGGGCGCGCCCTCGTCGGCGGCATCGACACGCG
>JACCZL010000868.1 GCA_013695975.1 Chloroflexota bacterium | reverse complement strand
TCAACGACGCCGGCGTCTCGGCGGTCATGCCCGCCGACGACGTGGCCGCGTTCGAGCGCGCCTTCCGCGCGCGCTTCGCCCGACCGATCCGCCCGGGCGGCCAGCTACCGGGCTGGCTCCGCGGCGGCATCTGGCCGAATGCCCGTAGGGGCGGTTCGCGAACCGCCCTCGCACGCATCGCCCCCACCCGGTTCGACCTGCGCGGGCTGTCCGAGTTCGAGCGGGCTGTGCTCCTCAAGGCGCTTGAGATCCCCTACGGCGAGGTCCGGACCTACGGCTGGGTCGCGCGGGAGATCGATCGGCCCGGAGCCGTCCGGGCCGTCGGCTCGGCGCTCGGGCGGAACCCAATCCCCCTCCTGATTCCCTGCCATCGCGTCGTCCGTGGAGAGGGCCAGATCGGTCAGTACGCCTTCGGCCGCGACGCCAAGTGCGCCGCCCTGGCGGCGGAAGGGGTCGAGCCCGAGCAGCTCGAAGCACTCGCTCGCTCGGGTGTCCGCTACCTGGGGAGCGACACGACCCGGATCTACTGCTTCCCGACCTGCCGCCACGCCCGCCGGATCGCCGAGCGCCACCGCGTCCCCTTCCGCTCGGCCTCCGCCGCCACCACCGCGGGGTACCGCCCCTGCAAAGTCTGCCGCCCGGCCCTGGCCGCGGGCTAGCGACGTGCTACCGTGTGTCGATGACCCATCACGACCATGATGCGATCGTCGTCGGCGCCGGGCCGAACGGCCTGGCGGCGGCGATCACCCTGGCACGGGCCGGGCGGTCTGTCCGTGTCATCGAGGCCGAGGCGACCGTCGGTGGGGGCGCCCGCTCGGCCGAGCTGACCCTGCCCGGCTTCGTCCACGACGTCTGCTCGGCAGTCCACCCACTCGGGGTCGGCTCGCCGTTCTTCCGCGGCCTGTCGCTCGCCACCCACGGGCTGACCTGGATCCACCCGGACGCCCCGCTCGCCCATCCCCTCGACGACGGCACCGCGATCGTGCTCGAACGGTCGGTCGCCGCCACCGCCGCCGGCCTTGGGCGCGACGCCGCCGCCTACCGGCGCTGGATCGGCCCGCTCGTCGCCGACACGAACAAGGTTCTGGTCGAGTTTCTCGGGCCGCTCAAGGCCCCGCGCCACCTGCTGGCGCTCGCCCGCTTCGGTCCGCTCGCGCTCCTGCCGGCCAGCGCCCTGGCGCGGCTGCTCTTCCGCGGTGAACGCGCGCACGCCCTCTTCGCGGGCCTCGCGGCCCATGCCATCCAGCCGCTCGAGCATCCGGCGACTGCGGCGTTCGGGCTGATCCTCGGGATGCTCGGTCACGCTGTCGGCTGGCCGATCCCACGCCGCGGATCCCAGCGGATCGCCGACGCCCTGACCGCCCATCTCCGCTCGCTCGGTGGCGACGTCGTCACCGCCCATCGCGTCCAAGCCGTCGACGACCTGCCGGCGGCCCGCGCGGTGCTCTTCGACGTAACGCCGCGCCAGTTGCTCGCCATCGCCGGCCCGCGCTTCCCGGCCAGCTACCGGCGGAAGCTGGCCGGCTACCGCTACGGCGCAGCCGCGTTCAAGGTCGATTGGGCCCTCGACGGCCCGATCCCGTGGACCGCCTCCGCCTGTGCGCGGGCTGGCACGGTCCACCTCGGCGGGACCCTCGCCGAGATCGCGGCCGGCGAGGCGACTGTCGGGCGGGGCGAGCATCCCGAGCGGCCGTTCGTCCTCCTGGCACAGCCGAGCCTGTTCGACCCGACCCGTGCACCGCCCGGTCGGCACACCGCCTGGGCCTACTGCCACGTCCCCAACGGCTCCCGCTTCGACATGACCGAGCGGATCGAGGCGCAGATCGAGCGCTTCGCGCCCGGCTTCCGCGACCGGATCCTTGCCCGCAGCGTGATGTCGCCGGCCGACCTCGAACGGCACAACCCCAACTACGTCGGCGGCGACATCAACGGCGGCGTCCAGGACCTTCGCCAACTGTTCACCCGTCCCGTCGCGCGCCTCGTCCCCTACTCGACCCCCGCCCGAGGGGTCTATCTCTGCTCCTCGTCGACCCCACCCGGCGGCGGCGTCCACGGCATGTGCGGCTACTCCGCTGCCCGCGCGGTCCTCCGAGCGAGGCTGTAGGGGCGACCGGCCGGTCGCCCTCAGGGCGTACCAGTTCGGTAGACGGACCCACATGGAACACCAGGCGGACGCCAGCATGCACGACACCCCCGCGGCGGCCGACGCCGGGCTCCTCGACGTCTACGACCGCCTGCTCGCCACCTACGGCCCACAGGGCTGGTGGCCCGGCGCCGAGGATCCGTTCGTCGTCGCCGTCGGGGCCATCCTCACCCAGTCGGTCGCCTGGACCAACGTCGAGCACGCCCTGGCAAACCTCCGCGCGGCGGCCGCGCTGACCCCGCGCGCCCTCCTCGGCCTGCCCCTGGCAGAGCTGGAGACGCTGCTTCGTCCGTCGGGCTACTACACGGTCAAGGCCCGCCGCCTCCGCGCCTTCGTCCAGATGCTCGTCGACGACTTCGACGGCGACCTGGATCGGCTCTTCGCCCTCCCCCCACCCGAGCCGCGTTCGACGCTGCTGGCGACCTACGGGATCGGCGAGGAGACCGCCGACGCCATCATCCTCTACGCCGCCGGCCGCCCGAGCTTCGTCGTCGACGCCTACACCGTGCGCCTCTTCCGCCGCCTCAGCCTCGGCCCACCCGACGACGCCACCCTCCTTCGCTCCCCCGCCCGCCTCTACCACGCCTGGCAGGCCTTCTTCATGGACCGCCTGCCCGCCGACGCGCCGCTCTTCAACGAGTACCACGCCTTGATCGTCCGCCACAGCATCGCCCGCTGCCGCAAGCGCGACCCACGCTGCACCGACTGCCCCCTCCTGGGCGTGTGCCCGACCGGCCGGGAACTCAATCCCGGTTCAGCTCGCCTCCCCGGCGGCGAGGAGGAGCTCGATCCGCCGCATCAGGTCCGCGTAGGAGAACGGCTTGGTGAGGTAATCCGTGGCGCCCGCGGCCATCCCGCGGAGACGGGTGGTCTCGTCGTCGCGAGCGGTGAGGATGATGACCGGCGTCCGGTCGCCGACGGCTCGCCGTTCCGCGCACAGGCTGATGCCGTCGATCCCGGGCAGCATCACGTCGAGCAGGACGATGTCGAAGCCGTCGGCCAGCCACGCCGAGCGCCCAGCCAACCCATCTTCGGCGACGGTCGCCTCGAATCCCTTGAGGGCCAGCCCGAGCCGCAGCATGGTGGCGATCCTGGCGTCGTCCTCGATCACGAGCACTCGCCCGGCACTCACGAGCCGCGCCCCTCCGTCGAGGGCTCGAGTGTCCGTTCGGCCGACTGGGACGTGCCCACTAGCGGGATGTAGAGCGACATGTGCGTCCCCTCGCCGACGCGGCTGGCCGCCTCGATCCGGCCGCCATGGGTTTCGGCAATCGTCTTGGCGATGGCGAGCCCGAGCCCGGCGCCGCCCTCCTTCCGCGCTCGCGCCTTGTCGACGCGGTAGAAGCGCTCGAAGATCCGCGGCAGATCCGCCGCCGGGATGCCGGGCCCGCGATCCGCAACCGCGATGCACAGCTCACCGCGGCTCGTCGCCGACGTGAGGGCGACGGATTCGCCGTCCGGGCTGTACTTCGCGGCGTTGTCGACCAGGACCAGCACAGCCTGCTCGATTCGGGTCGGCTCGATCCGCACCTGCCCATTCCCGTTCAACGTAACCTCGAGCGATGCGCCGCGTTCCCGAGCCAGGATCTCGGCGCGCGCCGCCAGCTCAGCCAGGAAGGGAGCCACGCCGACCGTCTCTAGCTCGAGTGGCGGCGCCGCGGAGTCGGATCGCGCGAGGAACAACAGGTCCTCGACCATCCGCGACGTCCGCGCCGATTCCTTGACGATCTCTTCGAGGATCTCCGTGTGGGCGCACTGACGGTCGAGCTCCAGACCGACCTCGGCATTCCCGCGCAGCACGGTCAGCGGCGTCCGCAGCTCGTGCGAGACGTCGGCCAGGAAGTCGCTCTTCGCTTGCGCGGCCCGGGCGAGCGCCTCGGCCGCCGCCTGCTGCTGGGCGGACAGCCGGCGGAGCTCGCCGACCATGCGGACTGCCGAATAGGCTAGCAGAGCCCCGATCGGGACCAGGCCGCCGAGGACCGCGAACAGCACGAGCCGCGCGGTGGTGGTCGCCTGCTCGACGCTCTCCAGGGCCGCCGCCGCGCGCTCCTCGCCCAACTTGTCGATCACCTCGGCGGCGCGGTCGAGCTCGGCGAGCCTGACCAGGCCACGGTCGCTCGCCGAGGTGAATGCCTCGCGATCGTCGTCGTAGCGGTCCACCGCCGGCCGAAACTCGGCGTAGTAGCGCTCTGCCAGCTCGCGGATGTGGTCCGGTTGGGGTGCCCCGGGGTCGCGGACGCCGAGCCGCTCGAGCGCCTCGACCTGCTCGTGCAGCCACTGGTAGGCGCGCTCGAGGTCGGCGATCGCGCCCCGCGACGGGCCGGCGAAAGCGATGTTGCGGTGGTAGTGGCGGACGTCGAGGACGGCGACCCTGAGGTCGTCGGCCTGGTCTTCGAGCTCGACGTCGTAGTCGAGCGCCTGGTCGATGATCGTCTCGACCCGCTGGTTGAGGACGAGCCCCACGACGCTGTCGAGGACGAGCATGGCGAGCAGGCCGGCCACCGCCGCGACGGCGGCCCACTCCGGCTGGATCCGGATCCCTGTGAGCCGCCTCATGCCGGGCATCCTCGCCTCGGTGTCACCGGCGATTATCCTCCGACCCCACTATAATCCAACCTCGCGGCCATGCGAATTCTGATCATCGAGGACGAGTTGGGCATCGTGCGGTTCCTCGAGCGGGGGCTCACGGCGCACGGCCATCAGGTCGTCAGCGCCGACAACGGCGACGATGGCGTGCTGCTGGCCGTCGACGAGACGGTCGACTTCGTGCTGCTGGACATCTCGCTACCGGGGCTCGACGGCCACGAGGTCCTCAGGCGCATCCGGGCCGTGCGCCCCGGGCTGCCGGTCCTGATGCTCACCGCCCGCGACGACCTCCGCAACAAGGTGAGCGCCCTGGACGCCGGCGCCGACGACTACCTGACCAAGCCGTTCGCGTTCGAGGAGCTGCTGGCGCGGATTCGCGCCCTGACGCGGCGCGCCGACCAGCCGCGGGCGGCCCAGCTCGAGGCTGGCGACCTGTGGGTCGACCTCCTGTCGCGCCGCGCCCGGCGGGGGTCCAGGCCGGTCGAGCTGTCCAGCCGCGAGTTCGCCCTGCTCGAGTACTTCATGCGCCATCCGGGGCAAGTCCTTTCGCGCCAGCAGATCCTGTCCGCGGTCTGGGAGTACGCCTTCGACGGCGGCTCGAACGTCGTCGACGTGTACATCCGCTACCTGCGCCGCAAGATCGACCGAGGGGGCGAGCCGTCCCTGATCACGACGATCCGCGGCGCCGGCTACCGCTTCGACCCGCCGACGAGCACCTGATCGTCACCCCCCACGCCGACAGGCCCCCCGTCACCCCACGGCTCGCTGAGGCCGAGGGCGACCTCCACTAGCGCCCCGCGCGACTCGATCTCGATGAGCGCCTCGCGAGCGCCCTGGACGACGAAGAAGGTCCAGCGGTCCTGCGAGAAGCGGATGTCGACCACGGACCAGCCCTCGGACTGGAACACTTGGCGGTATAACTCGCGGACCGCGTCGAGCTCGGCCTGGGCCGCGTAGTTTGCCTCGGTCACGACCAGTCCGCCCTCGACCCGCTGCGAGTAGGCGATGCGGACCGACCCCGGATAGCGTGGCAGCCCGGGGAACTCG